>URYM01000198.1 GCA_900552095.1 uncultured Blautia sp.
AGGCTGAGAAGAAAGAGAAAAAACGGAAGAAGAAAACAGATTTCGAGGAAGAGATTCAGGAGGAAGACCTCATCCCGGAGGAGACGCCGGAGGAGATTCCAGCTGCAGTTCCGGAAAATACCGATATGAAGTCTGTGGAAGAAGAACTGGCGGCAATGGTGCGTCAGTTTGAGCAGGAAGCTGCTCAGGAAAATGGTTCTGCATGGGCAGCAGAGGAAGAGGTATCCGGGGCTACCGTCGATCTCTCTCAGGTAATGACAGGAAAAGAGGAAGGTTCTGAGAATCCGTCAGAGGAGACAAAAGAAACGGATCCCCCCCAGGAAAATGTGAAAGAGAAAGCGGAACCGCAGATTCAGATTCCGCCTGTTTTTGGGGAGGAGGAGCCGTCCAGCGAGCCGGTGATCCCAAACTACAGTGTGCAGGAACTGCTCCGCAGAGCGAAAGATTCCGGGATCGATCCGGATGTAGTGGAAGACAAAGAAGCAGATGTGACACTGGTGGACTACAGCCAGTGGCTGAAAAAGAAATAAAAAAAGAAAGGACCCTGTACAGAAGTTCTGTGCGGGGTCCTTTTGGAAGAAGGAGCTGCGTCCATGAACATGTATGAGGGTGCATTGGAATTTAAGGGAAACTGGCGGACGTACCAGAAGCGGATCCTGGATCGGGCGGACCGCTATCTGGAGGATGGGAAGATACATATTGTAGCGGCCCCGGGATCCGGCAAGACTACGCTGGGAATTGAGCTGATCCGGAGACAGGGAGCGCCCTGTCTGATCTTATCGCCCAGTATCACAATCCGTCAGCAGTGGATTTCGCGGATGGAGGAAGGGTTTCTGGCGGAGGGAAAGGACGGGAGAGACTGGTTCTCCAACAGTGTGAAAAAGATAAGGCCTGTGATGGCGATCACCTATCAGGCGCTTTACAGTTGTATGAAGAGGGAAAAAGGAATTGGGGGAGAGGAGGAAGGAGAAGAGAGGGAAGAAATTGATTATACAGATTTCAATCTGCAGGCTTTTCTTCAGGAGAGCGGGATACGGACCGTGTGTCTGGATGAGGCTCATCACCTGAGAAGCGAGTGGTGGAAAGCGCTGGAAGAATTTCTGAAACATATTCCAGGGCTTACGCTGATTGCCCTCACTGCTACGCCTCCCTATGACAGCACACCGGCGGAATGGAAACGGTATACCGATCTGTGCGGCCCTATTGATGAGGAGATCTTTACCCCTGAGCTGGTGAGGGAAGGAAGTCTCTGTCCTCACCAGGACTATGTCTATTTTAACTGGCCTTCCCGGGAGGAAGAGCAGGCCGTGCAGGATTTTACAGGTGCGGCGCAGGAACTGGTGGAACAGCTGAAATCAGATCCGGAGTTTATCCGCATGGTGGCATCACACCGGGGGATTCTCTCCCCGGAGGAATACGGGGAAAAATTCCTGGATCATCCGAAATATTTTTCTTCCATTCTCATTTTCCTCCATGAGAATAAGATTCCCTTTTCTCCCTATCTCACGGAACTGACCGGAACAAAAGGGAAATTTCCGAAGCTTTCCGCATCATGGATGGAAGCGCTTCTGCAGGACTTTCTTTACGAAGATGCAGAGGCCTACCCCAGCGACGCAGTTTATCGGGAACAGCTGATCGGGCGGCTGAAGGCTGCGGGATGCATCCGGCGCAATAAGGTTGTTCTCACAAAAAACGAGGAAGTCAGCCGGGTGCTCACCGCAAGCCGCGGAAAATTAAACAGTATCAACGCGATCATTCGGGCGGAACGGGAGAGCATGGGGGAGAGGCTGCGTCTTCTTGTGCTCTGCGACTTTATTAAAAAAGAAATGATAAGTGCCGTCGGCCATCCAGAGAAGAAGATTCATGAGATCGGCGCCGTTCCGATTTTTGAAAACATCCGCCGGGAAGAGATCCATGGGCTGCGGCTGGGAGTCTTAAGCGGAAGTGTGGTGATTCTTCCTCTGGATGTAGAGGAAGAGCTGGAAGGACTTTCCTGTCTGCAGGGATGTACCTGTTCCATGGATCCTCTGGGAGACACCGGCTATGGGAAGATCACCGTGCGCGGGAAAGGCCAGCATACGGTTTCGGCAGTCACAGAACTGTTTGAGCGGGGGCGGATTCATGTACTGATCGGTACGAAATCGCTTCTGGGAGAAGGATGGGATTCTCCCTGTATCAATTCTCTTATTCTGGCAACTTATGTGGGTTCTTTTATGCTGAGCAACCAGATGAGAGGACGGGCGATCCGGGTGAGCAGATCCGATCCGGAAAAGACCAGCAATATATGGCATCTGGCTTGTATTCTTCCTGTGAAATACGGGGAGGAGGGCGGACTGGCCGGGGATTATGAGACGCTTGCCCGGCGTTTTGAAGCTTTTCTTGGGATTTCCTGCAAAGAAGATGTGATCGAGAGCGGGATTGAACGGCTTGCCATTGACTCCAGACTGAATACCAGGGGATCCATTGAAAAATGTAATGAAAAGATGCTGCAGCGGGCGAAGGACAGGGAAAAGCTCCGGGAATCCTGGAAGCGGTCGCTGAAGGTGATCACCGATCAGATGGGAGTCGAAGAAGTGGTGGAGATGGATCGGGAAGGGAGTGAGGATCCCGGGTATCTTTTTATTAACGCAGTGGTCTGGGAGGCGATCTCCTGGATAACCGCCTTTCTCTGCACGTGCATAAGAATTTCTCTGCGGGAAAAGATGCGGGGAGGTTCTCCGGGGGCATTGCTGATGGCAGTTCTTTTTCTGCTGTCCCTGGTGGGAATTGTCAGGTACGGCTGTCGGATTTTCAGTATGTGGACTCCGCAGAAACGCATGAAGAAGGCGGCGGAGGGGATTCTGGACGCTCTGATCAGGGCTGGTCATATAGAAGAACCGCTTCACTGTCATGCGGTGGCAGAGCATGCGGGAGTACTGGCTTTTACCTATTTAAAAGGGGGTACAACCCGGGATAAGACACTTTTCGCCCGGTGTGCGGAAGAATTCTGGGGTGTCATTGATAATCCACGCTACGTCCTTGCTCTTTTCGGGGGAAAGAGGAGAAGCAGTGAATATTATGCTGTGCCGGAGATCTTCGGGAAAAAGAAAGAAGATGCCCTTATCTTTGCGGACTGCATGAAGCGTTTTCTGGGACCTTATGAAGCGGTCTATACCAGGACACCGGAAGGGAGGCGGCTGCTTTTGAAGGCACGGACCCGCTCTTTTGTAAATAAGAATGACCGGGTGCTTAATCAGAAAAAGAAAGTGAAAAATGAATTTGAGTAAAAAGAGAAGCAGGAACCTTGCGCTGTCAGATTTTTGCATGTATGAAAAAAAATACAATTTTTGGTCTTGCCAAAAGTGGAAGTTTTTGTTATAGTATACACGTTGTGACATGATAGCAATGAAGCGCGAGGTTGCTGCTTTTTATATAGCAGGTTTTCCGTGGAGCGAATGTCAAGTTAGAAAACTGACGACAAGTCACTGTACAAGTTCAGAAACCATCAGAGGGATGGGGGCGCGTAGAAGAAAGATAAAGACACGCGTGGAGATGTGTACAGTCGCCGCTTGTCGTACTGCTATAAGAGTACGAATAGGAGGAGACTTTTT
>URYM01000199.1 GCA_900552095.1 uncultured Blautia sp.
ACGGTCTCGTGGGCTCGGAGATGTGTATAAGAGACAGGGACATCCGATAGAGTTCAAACGGAATCCCCGTCACCCGGCACAGATTTTCATGAATATAGAATCCTCCCGCATCCAGATCACCGAAATGCCGGTACTGTATTTCAGGATTGTCCTGGTATACTTTTTTCAGAAAATCTCTCTGGAATCGTGCCGCATAACCACCCAGATAGAAAAAACTGACCTCCGGATCCTGGCATCGGTAATAGGCGGTCTTATTTTCCACCGTCCTGAATTCCGGTGTCCGGACGATCACCTGTTCAAGTGCAGCCAGATCGTCCGAAAAAAACTCAATTCCGTCTTTGAAAGCCCCCAGTTCCAGGGTCTTCCCGGCAAAGCGAAGACTTATATCTCCCTTCACGCAGATTTTCTGCTTCTCCGGAATAATATGATAATATCTCAGAATCTCCCCCGGCAGTTCTCCTTCTTCACATTCCTTTCCTTCATAGGTACGGAGCAGATGGCACACACGTTCCAGCGTATTTTCTTCAAAATACTTGGAAGAACCGTAGATCATCATGGAAGCTTCCCGCACATAAAGCGTGGTCTGATTTTGCTCAAGAAATACAAGCGCCTTAAGAACCTCTTCTGTCTGAAGATACCTCCCGGGAATTTTGTTTTCATCCAGAATCTTTTTCAGTTCCCGGCATTCCTTATCTGCAACCGGAGAAATTCCGCCGTAACGGGCAATCATCTGCTCCACATACGCCCTTTTCCTGGCCTTTGATTCATAACCGCAGACCTGTTCCAGATAAGTCTCGATCTCCTCCACCTTCTCATCCACCAGGTAGATCCTTTCGATTTCATTGCTGAAACCATTTGCCTCAAAAGTCAGAAAACCTTCCCCGCGGCACTCCCTGGCCGCCTGATTAACCTTCTCGATCTGTTCCACATCCCCGTCATTTTGATTGTATTTTTTATACAGCTGAGAAGGCCGGATTCCGGTTCTGCGCCGGATCACACCAGTGCCGCTGTCTTTCCTGCTACTCCTGTATTTTTCTACCAAAAGCTGCAGCATTTTCTCTTTATACTCCGCCATAAGCTTTCTCCTCATGGAATTGAACAATTCCCAGCTGCATGCTGTCCGGACGCACACGCAGCACCGGCAGCAGCACCTCGCACTCGTTTCCTATCGTTTCCGTCTTGTCGGGCGAACAGAAGATCACCTGAAGCCCCTGCTTTCTCATAAAATCCAGCATCAGTTTAATATTTCCCGGATCCATCTTGGCGAACGGCTCGTCAATAAATACCAGCCGTGTCGAATGAATCCGCTGATTGTAAATCAAAAGGAGGGCAGACGACAGAATCAGAAGATAGGGGATCTGCACCTCCGCACCGGAATTAAATCCCGTCTGACGCGACAGTTTCGCCCGGTCCAGGATCTGATTGCTGACCAGAATTTCATAGGTCATATAATTCCGGTAATCTGCAAAGCGGGCAATCGTCTCCTCACTGTTTTTCTCTATGATCCGGTTGATGATCTGCCGGAGTTCCTTCTCCAGCTGCTCTCCTTCCTCATCCGAAACGGCAGCTGCCATCCCCAGTGTCATCTGCCCGGCTGCACCACCCAGCTGTTCCCGCTCATCCAGATATCTGGCATATGCAATAATTTTGGCATATTCTGTTCCATCTTTCACATAGTGAACATCAAACTGATACCGAGCTGCGAAATCCAGCTTCGCCAGTTCCCTGTTGATCTGTTTTAAGTCTTCTCTGGCCTTCTCGCAGTATTTCCGGATATTTAGTACAAATTCATTTTTGAAAATATCTTCATAACGCCTCGTCTGCCCCTCCAGTTCCTGACGGATCTCCTGCAGATTGTCCATCCAGATCTTCTCTTTTCTGGAGGCATAGACCTCCCTCCCCTCAAGCCCCACAATCATCCTGCCATCTGCATGTCTGCTGTTGTAAGAAGCCTGGCGCGAAAAAAGTTCTTTCCTGTGCTGTTCGATGCTTCTGGCAATACGCCCCCTGGTCTCTTGTGCCAGAAGTCCTCCCTGGGCACTGCCTGACAGAAATTTTTCATAAGCCTCCACCGCTTTTTGCACTACCGTATATGCAGCAGTCTCATACTCCTGAAAATGCGCCTCTTCCACTTCCAGCTCCGCTTTCTTCTGCCGGTCTTTCTCCGCGCACATCCGGATTTCCACACTCAGGCCTCTGCTCTCCTGATCCGCTTTTCCCCTGGCTTCTTTCATTCGGCTCTGCTCTTCCTGCAACCGGACTGCCAGCTGGCTTAACTCCATATATTCCTGATTATGCTTAAGCGCTTTCTCCAGCTCTTTCAACTGTTTTTCGGAAGCCGCACAAAGCCCCGCTGCTTCCTGATACTTACCGGGTGCCTCGTAAGCATAGGGACGGAAAAATTCCTTTTCTTCCTTCAGCCGGTTTCTGTCTCTCACCAGTTCCTGATGCTGCTCCAGCCGCTCCCGTTTTTCCTCCCGAATGCGCTGAATCTCTTTTTCAGCCCGAATCCGGTTCAGTTCATACACCTTCTGCCCCAGATAGTAGGAACCAATCCGTTCCAGACGCAGAAAATAGCTGTCCATAGCCACGGACACCCGGCCCTCCCGGGAAATAGCATTTTCAAAATTGCGAACCTCCCGCTGCTCAACCGCGTGCATACGGCCCAGCTGAAATTCAAAATACTTCTTTGCCACCTCATTTTTAATTTCCAGCAGATGAACAGCGGAATCCGGCTCAGGCTCGATCTTCTTTTTCATCAGAAGCTTCGTATTAAACAGATGGGCATATTTATGTGCAGACCTGTTCAACACATCGTCTGCAATATCATAATACTGCGGTTCCACCAGAATACTGTAGCGTCTTGGCCCCAGAAAAGCCTCTATAGCCTCCCGCCAGCTCTCGTCCTTCAGACGGATCACATATTCACAGGCAAACTGAGCCCGGCTGTCAATCTTTCTCTCTTCAAACTCCCGATTGATCTCATCCCGCAATCCTGTATACTCCGGGATTCTGTCATAGGCATTTTTATGTTTCCGACAGTCCTCCAGGATTTTTTCCTGCATATTCAGTTTTCGGTTCAGTTCCTCTGCTGCCTGCTCCAGACGATCGATCTCACGGATTTTCTCCTCATAGGCCTGCTCCACCATCTCCCTGAGCTGTTCTACCGCGCTTTCCTTCTCTGCTGCAGAATATTCCCCGGCGCACAGCGAAGCCAGAACTTCTTTCTGCTCCGCCGTTTTTCCTGCTTCCATAAAACGGTGGAGTATTTCGCTTACTTTAACCTGAAAATCCTCCAGTTCCCGGCATTTTGCCCGCCATTCTCCTTTTTCTTTCGTCAGTGCAGCCAGCCGCCTGCGCTCTTCTTCAATCATCCCTGCTCCGTCCACCCTGCTTAAATGAACTCGCACCTGAATGAGCCTGTTCTCCAGTTCACTCAGACGCTCATCCAGGATCTTGAGATCCTGACCGACCTCTTCCCTCCTTTTCTCTGCCTGCTCCCTTTTTCTTCCCAGCCGCGCAATCTCATCCCTGTCTCTTATACACATCTCCGAGCCCACGAGACCGTACTAGATATCGTAT
>URYM01000200.1 GCA_900552095.1 uncultured Blautia sp.
GAGATCTAGTACGGTCTCGTGGGCTCGGAGATGTGTATAAGAGACAGCTCTGCTTCCGCTCATTCTGAAATGAGCCGTCTGGATAATCTGATGCATCTGATCTGCGCAGAGTTCCAGATCATCATTGATCAGAAGATAGTCATAATCCTCCATTCCTTCGGCTTCCTCCGCCGCTCTTAAGACCCGGTTTCTTATTACTTCTTCTGTCTCTGTTCCCCTGCCTACCAGGCGGCGGACCAGCTCTTCGGCACTTGGAGGCGCCACAAAGAGCAGCAGCGCCTCCGGATACTGCTTTTTTATATTGTGCGCGCCCTGAATCTCAATCTCCAGGATCACATCTTTCCCGGATTCCATCTGCTCTTCCACCCAGGCCCTGGGGGTACCGTAATAATTGCCTACATAACAGGCATGTTCCAGCAGCGCTCCATCCGCAATCATCTGCTCAAATTCTTCTTTTGTCCGGAAAAAGTATTCCCGCCCGTCCTGCTCCCCCTCCCGGGGCGCCCTGGTCGTGGCGGAGATGGACAGGACATAACTGTCATATTTTTCCAGAAGCCGTTTTACCAGCGTTCCCTTTCCCGCACCCGAAAAGCCCGACAGTACGGTCAGTGTTCCCTTATTCATCGATCTCTCCCTTTTCATCCATGGTCATATTATTTCCGTTGTATCTTCTGCAGAGTGTCTCCGGCTGCAGGGCTGAGAGAACCACATACCCTTCTTCGCAGACGATCACCGCCTTGGTTCTCCGTCCCTGTGTCGCATCCACGATCCGGTTTTCCTCCCGGGCATGCTGTACCAGCCGCTTGATGGGAGCCGCATCCGGCGCCACCACAGAAATGATCTTATCTGAATTAACCAGATTCCAAAAGCCTACATTTACCATTCTGGACATGGCAGATCCTCCTTCTTATTATTCGATATTCTGAATCTGCTCCCGTACCTTCTCAATCTCTGTCTTAAGCTCGATCGCCAGATTGGAAGTCTCAAGATCATTGGCCTTTGAAAGAATGGTATTGGCTTCCCGGTTCATTTCCTGAGCGATAAAATCCAGTTTTCTTCCCACTCCCTGATCACTCTCCAGCGCTTCTCTGGCATGGGCAAAATGGCTCCTTAAACGAACCGTCTCCTCATCGGTACAGATCTTGTCCGCAAAAAGCACTACTTCCGCTGCAATCCGTCCTTCTTCAATCTGGACGTCACAGAGAAGTTCTCTTGTCTTTTCTTCCAGCCGTCTTCTGTACTCTCCAAGAATCTGCGGGCCTCTTGCTTCTACCTTCTCTGCCAGCACAGTCATGTGCACAAGCTTCCGCTCCAGATCCCTCTTAAGATTCGCCCCCTCCTTTTCCCTGGAAAGGACAAACTGCTCTGCCGCCCGGCGAATCGCCTCCTCCAGAACCGTCCAGACCTCCTTCTCATCCGCCGGCTCTTCATCCAGTGTAAGAACCTCCGGATAGCGGGACAGGGCGCTTACTGTTACATCATTCCTGATCCCGAACTCTTCCGCCATCTTGGAGAAACACTCCATATACTGCCGGGCGATCTCGGGATGGTACTGCAGAGAAACACCGTTCTTGGTATAATCCTCATAAGACAGAAAGACGTCTACCTTGCCCCGCTGCATGTACTCTTTCAGCACATTTCTAACCGCTGTTTCAAAGAAACTAAACTTCTTCGGCATCTTGATATTAAAATCCAGATACCTGTGGTTCACCGCTTTAATCTCCACGGTTATCTTGCGTTCTTCATCCTGTATCTCAGCTCTGCCAAAGCCAGTCATACTTTTAATCATAATTTTTCGCCTTTGCTTTAAAAATTGTCTGCAGACAGCACTTTCTGATACACAGGTGCTGTGCATACAGATTTATTATAAGTCATTGTAAAACCCTAGTCAAATGCTTTTTTTTCTGATATATTTATACCTGTATATCATGAGTATCAAAGGAGGTCTATCATGGCTTTTGACGGAATCACAGTTGCCGCCCTGGTGCGGGAACTTAACCATACACTTACCGGGGGAAGAATCAGTAAGATCGCTCAGCCGGAGGCGGATGAACTTCTGATCACCGTAAAAAATCAGAAAAATACCTGCCGCCTCTTTTTGTCCGCCGACGCCTCTCTTCCCCTGGCTTATCTTACCGAAACCAATAAACTCAGCCCCATGACGGCGCCCAATTTCTGTATGCTGCTTCGCAAACATATCGGAAGCGCCCGCATTCTCTCTGTAACCCAGCCGGGTCTTGAGCGGGTCATTACAATCTCTCTGGAACATTTAAACGAGATGGGCGATCTGTGCCGGAAGAAGCTTCACATTGAAATTATGGGAAAGCACAGCAACCTGATCTTCTGTGACGAAGACGACCGGATCATTGACAGTATCAAGCACGTCCCTCTCTCCATGAGTTCTGTCCGTGAAGTTCTTCCCGGACGTCAGTGGTTCATCCCTTCCACCCAGGAAAAACTGGATCCCCTTTCTGTCTCGGAAGAAGAATTCTGTTCTTTTGTCTGCCGGAAACCTCTTCCGCTTGCCAGGGCTGTCTATACGTCTCTGACCGGTTTCAGCCCTCTGATGGGCGAAGAACTCTGTCACCGCGCCTCCCTGGACGGAGGACGCCCCACAGACGCTCTCACCGCCCTGGAACGAACACATCTGTACCACACTTTCCGTCGGATGATGGACGATGTGAGGGAAGGAAATTTTTCTCCCGTCACCATTTTCCGCGGAAAAGAGCCGGTGGAATTTGCAGCCATTCCCCTGACCCAGTACGCGGATCTTGAAGCGGAGGAAGAAAGTTCCATTTCCCAGGTTCTGGAATCTTTCTATGCCATGCGCAATACACTGACCCGGATCCACCAGAAATCTTCTGATCTGCGCCGGATTGTTCAGACTGCCCTGGAGCGGAGCCAGAAAAAATATCAGCTGCAGCTGCGCCAGGCAAAGGATACGGAGAAAAAAGAGAAATATCGGATCTACGGAGAACTTCTGCACACCTACGGCTACAGTGTACAGGAAGGAAGCCGTTCCCTCACGGCGCTTAACTACTATACCAACGAGGAAATCACGATCCCCCTGGATCCTGACCTCTCCCCTCTGGAAAATGCCTCCCGCTATTTTAGCCGCTATCAGAAACTGAAGCGCACCGCGGAAGCTCTCGATACGCTTCTTACAGAAACCAAAGACGAAATTGCCCATCTGGAAAGTATTCAGACTGCCCTGGACATCGCCTTAAGCGAAGAAGATCTGGCTCAGATCAAAGAAGAAATGACAGCCAGCGGATACATAAAGAGAAAAGGACCGCAGAACAGAAAAGTAAAGATCACTTCCCGCCCTTTTCACTATATCTCCAGCGACGGATACCATATGTATGTAGGAAAAAACAATTATCAGAATGAAGAGCTGACCTTCAAATTCGCCACTGGAAATGACTGGTGGTTCCACGCCAAAAATCAGCCGGGAAGCCATGTGATCGTGAAAGCCGGAAATGAAGAGCTGCCTGACCGCACCTTTGAAGAAGCCGCACGGCTTGCCGCCTACTATTCCAGCGGGCGGAAGCTGTCTCTTATACACATCTCCGAGCCCCCG
>URYM01000201.1 GCA_900552095.1 uncultured Blautia sp.
ACGAGATCTAGTACGGTCTCGTGGGCTCGGAGATGTGTATAAGAGACAGCGTATGGAACGCCGGTAAAGCGGGTTGCTGCAGAAGGGAGTGAGCAGTACCGCATCCATCCCCAGAGCTGCGGCAGATCGGAAGATGGCTCCTACATTGGTGGGATTTACCACATTTTCCAGCACCGCAATACGGCGGGCGCCGCGGCAGACTTCCTCCACCGTCGGAAGAGGCGGGCGTCGCATGGCACAGAGCATGCCCCGGGTCAGAGAGTACCCGGTCATCTGTGTCAGAACATCCAGATCCGCCGTGTAGACCGGTACCTCCCCGCAGCGCCGGATCACTTCCCTTGCTTCCCCTTCAATGTGCTTCCTCTCCGTAAGCACGGACAGAGGCTCACATCCCGCATTCAGCGCCCGTTCCACTACTTTGGGACTTTCTCCGATAAAAATTCCTTTTTCCGGTTCGTGACGATTTAGAAGCTGTCCTTCCGAAAGTCTGGCATAGACATCCAGCTCCGGAGCCTGAAAATCCGTTATTTCAATAATATTCGGCATATTCCTTTCTCCTTTTCCGTTCCTGGCTGTTCCCCTGCCAGACTGCAATCTGCTTTTGTAAAATTATAGCACATCAGACCCTCCTTTGAAAACTCCCCGTTCCTGTGAACAGAAAAGAAAACAGGCACAAAATTTTCAGATCCTCCCCACCGGAAGTTTTCTGAAAATCCTGTACCCGTTTTTTGTTTTCCAGCTCTCTTTTTCCCTACAATTCCAGCTGGGCTCCCCGCCTGAGCAGCTGTTCCAGCAGATTCCTCAGCGGCTTAAACAACAGCAGGCAGAGAATCACATTTCCGATACAGTGCGGAATATCATAGGGGATCCCGGAGATCCAGTAGGCAAAAGCCGAGGACGGCCCGCCTATGAAAAAGTAGGGGATCGCACAGAGCACCCCGAAGGTGATGCCGTAAAATCCGGACAGCACACTCCAGAACAGGGGAGATGTCTGCTTCCGGAAAACCAGCGTCACCAGCGCCTGGACCGTCCAGATGTAAGTATAATTCAGCCACCACAGCCCAAACCCGTAAAAAATCCCTTCCAGCAGTACAAAGACATAAATCATCAGGAAGACTTTTTTTCCAAAAGCCAGGGTGTACAAAATGAAAAGCAGGGTAACCAGTTCAATATTCGGCAGAAAGCCCATGGCGACCTGAGCCACAAAGACAACTGCAGTCAGCACACCCATGACAACCAGCTCCCGCGTTCTCTGCCTGTTCAATTAATACCCTTCTTTCAGGGTAAGCTCATACTGCTCTTTATCCTGGATCGGCGTGCTGTCCGCGGAATTATTTACCATTTCCCCCGCCTTTGTGATGCACCACCACTGCTGTTTCGCCTCATCTGCAGTCTCTCCGTCCACAGTGAGGATATAAAGGCCATAGTCGCTCTCTTCGCCGGCAATCAGTTCATTGTCCTGAAGTACCTCTCCCAGATATTCCCGGTCTGTGTGATAAGTGAACTCTTTTTCCTCACCATCCCCGTGTACCACTGTGATTTTTACTTCTTTTGCACCTTCTGTCGTTCCCGGCTTAAACTTCACATAGAGAAGCCCGGCCGCGATACAGACCACGATCAGGGCAATGACAGCTGCCACAATCCCTTTTTTCTTCATCTTTTCTGTCTCCTTTTCTTTTCGCTCAATTTCTTTATCATACCGGGATTTTTATCCCTTGTCAATTTCCGAAATCCGATTCTGCAAAAAAGCAAAGAAAGAACAGCTTTCAGAGAAATTTCAGGAATACATTTCCACATCAATGTCAAGCATCCGGCAGATCATTTTCAATTCTTCCACATGATCTCCGTAAACCGCATGACAGTGATTCGCTCCGAACCTCTCCAGGAAAATATTGTGGTCAAAAGGAAGTTTTGCAAATACATGCGGCCACTCCATCGTGGTCTCCGCCTCCTTCTCCTTCGGCAGTTCCACAAATTCACAGGGAATGACCGTCATGCTGTACCGTCCCTTCGCTTTCCGGCAGAGACGGGCAATGGTTGCCTTTCCCGGCCTGGTCTGCAGGTTCACATGGCAGCCGCCGCCCGCATAAATATCCAGGGCGGGATACAGGGTAACCTTCTCCAGATTCTTCTTGTAATCTTCTGTTCCGGAAGCATAATAGGTAGACTGCGAACCGCAGTTACAGAATACCATAACGCCGTAATCCCGGTCATAATGGCGCACATCCATAAAAACTACCGGTTCTTCCGTGAGCAGGCGGAGGATCTGCATCGTCAGCGCCGCGTCGGAATCTGCCTCACAGGCGCAGACCACCGGTTCCTTTCTGCCATTCCAGTCATAGGGATCGTTGAGAAATGCTGCGCTTAAACACTCGGTGCAGTAATGCCGGCTCATCTCATAGTGGCATTTCACCCCGATAAAATCCAGCTGATTTTCCTCAATAATCTTCTTTGTCGCTTCATAATGGCGGATCTGCGTCTTCAGCTTTTCGGGGGTAAAGGAGGTTCCGTTGTACTGAATCTTTCCCACATGCTCCGTCAGCCAGGCAAACGCTTTCTCCACCTGTTCTTCGTCCACTTCCTCAGCCCTGCGCACGATTTCCAGCTGATCGATATGCTCTACATCAATTCCGAACTTCTCCTGCCAGTCCTGCATGGAAACAGTGGAACTGTACATTCCCAGACTGCGCCCGCCCAGAAGTCCGTACTTCTGCCCGTTCAGACGGTTCACCACCTTTGCACAGCACGCAAAGGTTACGATCTTCTCCAGTACTTCCCTCTCTTTTACATCTCCGGCCACCCGGAAGTGAGAAATCCCCAGCTGATCCAGGGCTCCTCCTGCCGCCAGCATAGACACCATGCCGGGCCAGTCCGGATTCAGATTTGCCGCCAGAAGATACGGTCCCTTTCCATTTTTTGCCGCCACCGCACTGAAATTCGGAAATGCGAAAACGCCGTAAGAAAAGAGCGTGGCATCCACCCCCTGATTTCTCAGATCTTCTGCCAGGGATCTGGCACTCTCCACACTGTTTACCAGCCTCTTTGCTGTAAGGACTTCCACCCGTCCGTCCTCCCTCAGCGCCTGCACAATGGCATCCACCTGAGCCTGCACAATATCTTTCAGCTGCTCATGCACCTCGGGATCACCATCTGAAAAACCAAGAATCCCCAATACCGGTTTTTTCCCCATATCTGTTTCCTCCTTTTCATATATGAAAATATTATTTTATATTTGAAATATAGTTTAACTATAGCACAGAATTTTTTCTCCGTCAACGCAGAAAAACTCTTGATTTTTTCCTTTTTTTCCTCTACTATAAGACACAGTACAATATTTCAAATATGAAATGGAGATTTTATGGACGTAAAAAATTCCCTCGTCCCGGCTCTGGACCGGGCTTTGAACATTCTGGAATACTTGGCTTCCCGGCAGGAGGCCGCAACATTAAAACAGATCGCAGGGGATCTGGATATTCCTTCCGCCTCCGCCTTCCGGCTTCTGAAAAATCTGGCAAACCGGGGCTACGTAAAAGAAACTTCTTCCGGTCAGACTGCCTACTGCCTGGGCTATAAGC
>URYM01000202.1 GCA_900552095.1 uncultured Blautia sp.
CGGTCTCGTGGGCTCGGAGATGTGTATAAGAGACAGGTACAGGAAACTTCGGAGCAGGACGGCGCATACATATGAGGTCACACTGTGGGCAGGCGGAAAATGCAAAGGAACGAAAGGGCTTTATGATACAGGAAACTGCCTCCGGGACGGGGGGAAACCGGTATCGGTGGTGGAGGAGAAGCTTCTTCGGGAACTGCTCGCCGGAGAGGAGGATCTGGAGAAGCGCCATCCGCACTACATTCCCTTTCGCACAGTAGGCCGAAGCGGAGGCGTTCTGCTGGTGCTTACGCTGGATGCGCTCACGATTTGCGGAGCGCAGAAAGAAGTAACGGTGAAAAATCCGGCAGTGGCGGTATCCCGGGAAGCTTTTTCCGGAGAATTTGGTATTATCTTGAACCCAGGTTTGATTGACTAGTCAGGAGGACAGTAAAATGAATGGTGCAGTGGCCAGAAGAATGCATTTTCAGATGTTTTCAGGAATCTCCCGGATGGCGGCCAGAAGGCCGGGAGAGCTTTATTATATCGGGGGGAGCGACGTGCTTCCGGCGCCCCTGGATCCGGAACGGGAGGCCAGGGCAGTGGCCCGGCTTTCCGGGGAAGAAAAGGAGGCGGCGAGGACGGAACTGATTGAACATAATCTCCGTCTGGTGGTCTATATTGCCCAGAAATTTGATAATACAGGCGTGGGGGTGGAGGATCTGATTTCCATCGGGACCATAGGACTGATCAAGGCCATCAATACCTTTAATCCGGAAAAGAAGATTAAGCTGGCAACGTATGCTTCCCGGTGTATTGAAAATGAGATCCTCATGTATCTGAGGCGGAATAACAAGACCAGGATGGAGGTTTCCATCGATGAACCGCTTAATGTAGACTGGGATGGAAATGAGCTGCTGCTCTCTGATATTCTGGGAACGGATGAGGACGTGATTTACCGGGATCTGGAACATGAGGTGGAGTGCCGTCTGCTGGTGAAGGCCATAGGCAAACTTTCCCGGCGGGAGCAGACGATCATCCGGCTGCGCTTCGGCTTAAACGGGGCGGACGGGGAGGAGAAAACGCAGAAAGAAGTAGCGGATCTTCTGGGGATTTCCCAGTCTTACATATCCCGGCTGGAGAAGCGGATCATGGTGAGGCTGAAAAAGGAAATCGTGAGATACGAGTAAATTTTATCCTTTTTTAATAGTTTACAGGGGAAAACCGTGTTACCATAGAAGGCAGACAATGAATTCTAATGGAGGTTTTCATACATGGGCAAGATAATAGGAATTGATCTGGGTACTACAAACAGCTGCGTGGCGGTGATGGAGGGCGGCAAACCGGTGGTGGTGACCAACGGGGAAGGAAGCCGCACCACGCCGTCCGTGGTGGCTTTTTCAAAGAACGGGGACCGTCTTGTGGGCGACAGCGCCAAGAGACAGGCGGTGACAAATCCGGATCGGACGATCGCTTCGATCAAGCGGAAAATGGGGACGGATTATAAAGTTTCCATTGACCGGAAGGCTTATTCTCCCCAGGAGATTTCTGCGATGATTCTGCAGAAGCTGAAAAAAGATGCGGAAGAGTACCTGGGGGAGAAGGTGACGGAGGCGGTGATCACCGTTCCGGCTTACTTCAGCGATGCGCAGCGCCAGGCAACCAAAGATGCGGGGCGGATTGCCGGGCTGAATGTACAGCGGATCATCAACGAGCCTACGGCGGCAGCTCTGGCTTACGGGCTGGACAATGAAGGGGCTCAGAAGATTATGGTGTATGATCTGGGCGGCGGAACCTTCGACGTATCTGTGATCGAGATCAGTGAGGGGCTGATCGAAGTTCTGGCCACTTCAGGAGATAACCTGCTGGGGGGCGATGATTTTGACAGCCGGGTGGCAGATTATCTGGTACAGGAGTTCCGGCGCCAGGAGGGGATAGATCTCTCCAGAGACCGGGTGGCCATGCAGAGGATCCGGGAAGAGGCTGAGAAGGCCAAAAAGGAACTCTCCGCTGCCACCAGCGTCAATGTCAACCTGCCCTTTATCGCCATGGGGAAAAATGGAGGCCTTCATATGGATCTGACGCTGACCCGGGCAAAATTTGATGAACTGACCTTTGACCTGGTGGAGCGCACGGCCATTCCGGTGAAAAATGCCCTGCAGGATGCAGGTCTTTCTCCTTCTGATCTTAACAAGGTTCTTCTGGTAGGCGGGTCTACCAGAATCCCGGCAGTACAGGACAAGGTGCGTCAGCTGACCGGAAAGGAACCCAGCAGAAATCTGAATCCGGATGAGTGCGTAGCGCTGGGAGCGTCTATTCAGGGCGGAAAGCTGTCCGGCGACAGCAGCTTAAATGAGATCCTTCTGATGGATGTGACACCTCTTACCCTCTCCATTGAGACCATCGGAGGTGTGGCTACCCACCTGATCGAGAAGAATACCACGATTCCCACCAGGTACAGTCAGGTCTTTTCCACGGCGGCAAATTTTCAGACTTCTGTGGAGATCAAGGTACTTCAGGGAGAGCGCCAGTTTGCCCGGGACAATAAGCTGATCGGGAACTTCAAGTTAAAGGGGATCAAGCGGGCAATGCGCGGCGTGCCTCAGATCGAGGTGACGTTTGACATTGATGCCAACGGAATCCTTCATGTGTCGGCAAAAGATCTGGGAACCGGAAAAGAGCAGGGCATTACCATCACAGCCAGCTCTAATCTGACCGAGGAAGAGATCGAGCGGGCAACCAGAGAGGCGGCTCAGTATGAGTCTGAAGACCGGGAGCGCCGCGGGGCGGTGGACGCCAGAAATGAGGCGGAGGCTCTGATTTACCAGGCAGAACAGGTGCTGTCTGCCAAAAAGAAAGAGATGGATAAGGAAAAGAGAAAATTTATCAAAAATGATCTGGCTGTTCTGCAGCGGGCTGTCAAAAAGACGAAACCGGACCGCATTACGCCGGAAGAAGGAGAGGAAATACGGGCGGCCATGGATATTCTGAAACGTGATCTGGAGAATGTCTGAGTCCCAGAAGGCGCAGAATCACAAAAAAATGTAAAAAAGAATTTACAACATCGTCACATTTAACCGTGGATTTTCTGTCTATATCATGGTAGCATAGAATGGTAGAATTAAAACAGGCTAACTGTATAGAGAGGAGAGCAGAGATCTTCCGGCAGAAGCCGGAATGAGATATTATATGGCGACAAGAGGAAAAAAGAAACCGGGAAAAAACCGAAGAAGAAAGAAGAAGCAGGATCTCACGCTGAAGCTGGGGATCGGCATGGCGGTGGTGATTGTTCTTCTGGCCGGAGGTCTGACAGCGATCTTTTCCGTAAACTCCAGAAAATATCAGGATCATTTTCTTCCGGGGACTGTGATCAACGGGGTAGAATGTGAGGATCTGACAGTGGAGGAGGCGGAAGCTGCCATCAGCAGCCAGGCTTCTTCCTATCAGCTGACCGTGATTCCCAAAACCGGGCAGCCGGGGGTGATCAAAGGGTCTGATATCGGCTATGCCCTGTCTCTTATACACATCTCCGAGCCCACGAGACCGTACTAGATCTCG
>URYM01000203.1 GCA_900552095.1 uncultured Blautia sp.
GGCCGGACAGAACTTTTCCTCCCGTCTTGCCGGAGATGCATCCATCCAGAGCCGTCCCATGAACCGGATCATCCATCCGCTCCGTGAGATGGGAGCCCAGATCTCCAGCGAGAATGAAAATGGCTGTGCCCCTCTTCTCATCCGGGGTACTTCCCTTCACGGGATCGATTACCGCTCACCGGTCGCTTCCGCCCAGGTGAAATCCTGTATCCTGCTGGCTGGCCTTTATGCCGACCGTGAAACCTCCGTCACAGAACCGGCCCTCTCCAGAGATCACACAGAGCGGATGCTGAAAAGCTTCGGTGCCAGGGTAAAAAGGACAGGCTTAACCGCACAGATCTTTCCTGAATCCCGACTGATCGGTCAGAAAATCCAGGTCCCCGGAGATATTTCCTCTGCGGCCTATTTTCTGGCAGCCGCTCTCCTGGTTCCCGGCTCTGAGATACTTCTGAAAAATGTGGGGATCAACCCTACCCGGGACGGAATCCTGCAGGTAATAAAAAAGATGGGCGGCGATCTGCAGATTCTCAACCAGAGAACCATTTCCGGAGAACCCGTCGCTGATCTTCTCGTCCGCCACAGCAGCCTGAACGGTACTGTGATCGAAGGTGATCTGATCCCCACTCTGATCGACGAAATTCCCATTCTGGCAGTCCTGGCTTCGTTTGCTGAAGGCACCACAGTGATCCGGAATGCAGAAGAATTAAAAGTCAAGGAATCCGACCGTCTCTCCATCATGGTAGAAGAACTTCTGGCGATGGGCGCTGAGGTAACCGGAACAGACGACGGCATGATCATCCGGGGTGGAAAGCCGCTCCGCGGAACCAAGATTGACAGCCACAAAGATCACCGCATTGCCATGTCTTTCGCAGTGGCAGGGCTGGCTGCAGACGGCGTAACCTCCATTCCGGACAGCGGATGCGTAGCAATCTCTTATCCCGGCTTCTACGAAGATCTTCAGAAACTTTCTTCCTGAAAAGACAGCCAACAGAACAATTGATCTTTCTCTTATACAGAAAAGTTTCAGGGGCAGATTTGACTCCTACGAATCAAATCTGCCCCTGTTTGGAACTATTTATTTCCTTTTACTCCTCGGAGAACTCATCCGTTCCCACGCCGCAGAGCGGGCACAGCCATCCTTCCGGAAGATCTTCAAAAGCTGTTCCGGGTGCTACTCCGTTATCGGGATCACCCACCTCGGGATCATAAACATAACCGCATACATCACATACATATTTCTTCATTTTTCTTTTCTCCTTTTTCTCTTTTATTTGAACAGAGCGTAAACACTCTCCTCAATCTCTTTTAACTGTTCCTTTCCGGGAATATACTGCTGACGGATGGGCTCGTGAATGATCTCACATCCCATAGACTCCAGCTCCTGGTTGACAAGACCGATACTCTGTCCACCCCATCCATAGGAACCAAAAGCAAAAGCTTTTCTGTTCTTCGGAGCCAGTCCCTTCATATAGCAGAGAAAGCTGGCCACGGTGGGCAGCATCTGATTGTTGAGCGTGGGAGATCCCACGGCCACATAGGCAGATTTTAATACCTCCGTCATAATATCAGAGATATGATTTGCCTTCAGATCAAACAGTCTGGCCGGAATACCGGCCCTGGTAAACCCTTCCAGAATCGCAAAAGCCATCTTTTCTGTGGAATGCCACATCGAATCGTAGACAATGCAGGCCTCCTCTTCCAGCTCAGCGCCGGCATAATAATCATATGTTTCCAGAATCATGGGAATATGTTCTGTCCAGATAATTCCATGGCTGGGAGCGATCATGGAAAGTTCCAGGGATTTTACAACCTCCAGCGCTTTCTGAGCCTGATTCCCGAACGGCATCAGGATATTAGCATAATATTTCTTTGCCTGAGCAAAGACTTCATCCAGATCCACCTCCACATCCAGATGCAGATTGGAAGCAAAATGCTGGCCAAAGGCATCGTTGGAGAACAGTATTTTCTCCTCCGGACAGTAGGTAACCATATTATCCGGCCAGTGAAGCATGGGCGTTGCCACAAAGGTCAGATTTCTCTTTCCGATGTTCAGCGTATCTCCGGCCTTCACCGTCTGATACTTATACCCTTTTCCATAATGAGCCTCAAGACCTTTCAGCCCGTTGGGAGCTGAAGTAATGATCGTGGCATTGACCGCCTCCTTCATAAGCTGAGGCAGCGCTCCCGAATGATCCATCTCCACATGATTTGAAATCACATAATCAATCTTCTCCGGATCGATCACTTCGCGGATACGATCCAGCATTTCCTGAGCGAAAGGCTCTTTTACGGTATCGATCAACGTTACTTTTTCATCTAAGATCAGGTACGCATTGTAAGTGGATCCGCTGTTGGTAGAGTAGCCATGGAATTCCCGCACATTCCAGTCTACGGCTCCAACGTAATAAATATCTTTGCGAATTTCCAATTTCTGCATGGTACACCCTCCGTTTCTAGTATCTCTTCTTTACGTTTCATTATACACAATTTTCAGGAAACTGCAAGCAAAACAGGAACGTTTCTTATTTTTGTACAACCGCTTTCGGATATACTCTGTTCATCAGAGAATCCGGGAAAGTCTCATCGATCCATTCCCCTACCACCGTTTCAGCCGGAATTCCCTTCTGCCGCTCGCTGAAACGGCTGAGCGCCATAGAGGAAAACAGCATATCAACGAGAAAGAACACCAGGAAAACCCAGGTGATAATTTTCCCCGGACGGATCTTGATCTTCTCAATCCAGCGCGAAAAAACCGGATACAGGATCTTGATCCAGAGCACTGCCGCCACACCCCAGAAAAAGCAGAACAGAAGATTGATCCGTCCCGCCAGATTAAAGGGGATGCCGCTGTAGTCCCAGAACACCGTTCCAAATACCAGTTCCGTAAATACACTGCAGCCATACTCATATACGCCGCCTACCACCGTTCCGAAAAGGAAGATATACCGGTCATCTTTATGCCGGTAGGGATGGAGCATAATAGTAAGCACCACAATCCCGATTCCCCAAACAATAGAAAACGGTCCCCAGACCACGCTGCTGCGGCTCATCCAGTAGCCCATGGTAAACCGGCAGAAAATCGTCTCTACCACATCCCCCAGAAACGCTCCGATAGCAAAAAGCCATACCAGTTTATAAAAGCTGCATCCTTCTGCAAAAATCCGGCTTTTTTCTTTCTTTTCCCGCTCCTTTGCCTCCGGAAAAGCATTTTTCATACGGGAAGAGATATGGCTGGTGATCCATTTTCCCATCCGCCGGGTAGTCTTTTTCATTCCGTCTGATAACTCTGCCGCCGCTGATTTTTTCTTGTTTTCCGTAACGACAACACCCGTCACCACACCCAGATCAAAGACCATAAGACAGGCCAGAACAATAAGAATCACCTCGCCCATCAGTTTAGGAATGTCATGGATCACAAGAAGAAAAACCGGCTGGAGAAAACGCAGCGCCGCAGCTCCTCCGATTCCCCATATCACAGCAAAGCGCAGACAGACATAGCCTCCCAGCTGAAAGCGAAAAGAAGAATAATCC
>URYM01000204.1 GCA_900552095.1 uncultured Blautia sp.
GCGTAAGATCGTCGGCAGCGTCAGATGTGTATAAGAGACAGGGACGACGAAGATGGCAGATAAATTAAAAGTTACACTGGTAAAATCTACGATTGGTGCAGTTCCGAAACACAGAAAGACCGTAGAAGCTTTAGGACTGACCAAGATGCACAAAACTGTTGAATTGCCGGACAACGCAGCAGTGCGCGGAATGGTAAAGCAGGTTGAGTATCTGGTAAAAGTAGAAGAAGCATAAATAATACAAGGAGGTGCCAAAAATGGATTTAGCTAACTTACAGCCGGCAGAAGGCTCTAAACACAGCAGCAATTTCCGCAGAGGCCGTGGTCATGCGTCTGGAAACGGAAAAACTGCTGGTAAGGGACATAAAGGCCAGAAAGCTCGTTCTGGAGCTCCCAGACCGGGATTTGAAGGTGGCCAGATGCCTTTATACAGAAGAATTCCCAAGAGAGGATTTACCTGCAGAAACAGCAAGCAGATCGTGGGAATCAATGTAAGCGCATTAGAGAGATTTGAAGATGGTGCAGAGATCACCGTAGCAGCTCTGGTAGAGAGCGGAGTCGTAACCAATCCGAAGGATGGCGTTAAGATTCTGGGTAACGGAAACCTGACCAAGAAGCTGACCGTTAAGGTTGATGCTTGCAGCGAAGGTGCAAAAGCAAAGATTGAAGCCGCAGGTGGAACTGTAGAGGTGATCTAATGTTTAAAACTCTGAAAAACGCGTTCAAAATTCAGGACGTGAGACGGAGAATCTTTTATGTATTTATGATGCTGGTGGTTGTGAGATTAGGCTCACAGCTGCCGGTACCTTTTATTGATTCTGAACAGATTCAGGCCTGGTTTGCCAGCCAGACCGGGGATGCCTTCAATTTCCTGGATGCGTTTACCGGAGGATCTTTTGAGAATATGTCAATATTTGCATTGAATATCACACCGTACATTACCTCTTCCATTATCATTCAGCTTCTGACCATTGCGATTCCGAAGCTGGAGGAGATGCAGAGAGACGGGGAGGACGGCAGGAAGAAACTGGCTGCGATCACCCGTTATGTCACGGTAGGTCTTGCTCTGTTTGAATCTGTTGCATTTACCATTGGATTCCATAATCAGGGCTGGATCGCAGATATGACAGTCTGGAAGGGTATCTCTATTGTTGCATCCCTGACTGCAGGAAGTGCCTTCCTGATGTGGGTTGGAGAGCGGATCAATGAGAAGGGAGTTGGAAATGGTATTTCCATCGTCCTTCTGATCAACATTGTTTCCAGGATCCCCAGCGATATGGTTCTTCTCTACGAGAACTTCGTGAAAGGCAAGACCATTGCCAAGGGTGCACTGGCCGGAGTGATTATTCTGGCCGTAATTCTGGTAGTCGTTGTTCTGGTTCTGATCCTGAACGGCGCAGAGAGAGACATCCCTGTTCAGTATTCCAAGAAAATGCAGGGCAGAAGAATGGTGGGCGGACAGTCCAGCCATATTCCTCTGAAAGTAAACACCGCAGGTGTGATCCCGATCATTTTTGTTTCTTCCCTGTTTTCTATTCCTGGTATTGTGGCCAGCATTTTGGGCAAAGGCCAGGGGACAGGAATCGGAAGCCAGATTTTGGCAGCATTGAATTCCAGTAACTGGTTTAAGCCGTCGGCTCCCCAGTATTCTCTGGGGCTGGTGCTGTATATCGCACTGGTTATCTTCTTTGCTTACTTCTATACATCGATCACCTTCAATCCGCTTGAGGTGGCAGATAATATGAAGAAGCAGGGCGGCTTTATCCCCGGTATCCGTCCGGGCAAGCCGACAGTAGACTATTTGACACAGATTCTGAATTATATTATTTTCATCGGTGCCATCGGTCTGACCATTGTAGCCGTTATTCCCTTCTTCTTCAACGGAGTATTCGGAGCACAGGTATCTTTTGGAGGTACTTCTCTGATCATCGTTGTGGGAGTCGTGCTGGAGACCTTAAAACAGATTGAATCCATGATGCTGGTAAGAAACTACAAGGGCTTTTTGAATGATTAAACGACTGAGGTTGTGGTGGAAACGCCACAGCCTTAACGTGTTTATGGAAAAAGTATTCAAGGAGAAAAACTATGAAAATCATTATGTTAGGAGCGCCGGGAGCCGGAAAAGGTACTCAGGCAAAAAAAATCGCAGCAAAATATCAGATTCCCCATATTTCCACAGGAGATATTTTCCGTGCCAATATCAAAAATGGCACAGAGCTTGGCAAAAAAGCAAAAACCTACATGGATCAGGGACTTCTTGTTCCGGATGAGCTGACCTGCGATTTAGTTGTAGACAGAATCCAGCAGGAAGACGCTGTAAATGGATATGTACTGGATGGTTTTCCAAGAACAATTCCGCAGGCAGAATGTCTTACAGAGGCTTTAAATAAACTTGACAGCAAGATTGATTTTGCCATTGACGTAAATGTCCCAGACGAAAATATTGTAAACCGTATGTCCGGAAGAAGAGCATGTTTAAAATGTGGAGCTACTTACCATGTTGTATATGCTGCTCCGAAGGCAGAAGGAATTTGTGATACATGTGGAGAGGCTCTTGTTCTCCGGGAAGATGACAAGCCGGAAACAGTACAGAAGCGCTTAAACGTATATCATGAGCAGACACAGCCGCTTATTGATTACTACACAAAACAGGGCGTATTAAAAACAGTTGACGGAACAAAGAATCTGGAAGAAGTATTCCAGGAAGTTGTTTCCATTCTCGGCGAATAGGAATGAGGAGAGCTATGTCAGTTTCTATTAAGACAGAGCATGAAATTGCCCTTATGAGAGAGGCAGGCCATTTACTTGAAAAAGTCCATGATGGTCTGATTCCATACATTAAACCGGGAGTCAGCACAAAAGAGCTGGACCGTATCGGAGAAGATATGATCCGTTCCCTTGGCTGCGTTCCCAATTTCTTAAACTACGGAGGATTTCCGGGTTCTTTCTGTATCAGCTTAAATGACGAGGTGGTACACGGAATCCCCTCTGAAGAAAAAATCATTCAGGACGGCGATCTTGTAAAAATCGATGCCGGTCTGATATACAAAGGATACCATTCTGATGCTGCGCGTACTTACGCAGTAGGGGAGGTTTCTCCTGAGGCAAAAAACCTTATGGAGGTAACAAAGCAGTGTTTCTTTGAAGGCCTGAAAGCTGCGAAAGCAGGAAATCACTTAAATGATATATCCAAGGCAATCGGAGCTTACGCTGCAAAATATCGTTACGGGATTGTACGTGATCTGGTAGGTCATGGAATCGGAACACATCTTCATGAAGATCCTCAGATCCCGAATTTTCCTCAGAAAAGAAGAGGAATCCGTCTGATGCCGGGCATGACACTTGCTGTAGAGCCCATGATCAATCTTGGACGCGCAGATGTGGCATGGCTGGATGATGAATGGACAGTGGTAACTATGGACGGTTCTCTGTCTGCTCATTATGAAAATACCATTCTGATTACAGATGGTGAACCAGAAATTCTGACCCTTACGAAATAAAATAAGGAATGACTATGGAGGTTAAAAA
>URYM01000205.1 GCA_900552095.1 uncultured Blautia sp.
ATCCGGATGGAGTATAAACTGGCCAAATCTAATTTTGCAGTTCGTCAGATTCATTTCCCGCGAAATATGGAAAGCTTTCTGGCGGCCAGAGACCGGCTGGCTTTTGATGAGTTCTTTCTTTTTATTCTGGCGCTGCGCCGGATGAAGGAGAAGGCAGAAGGGCTGGAGAGTCCCTGTCCGATGGAGGCAGTCTGGAAGACAGAAGAAGTGGCAGCTTCGCTTCCCTATCAGATGACCCGGGCGCAGCAGAAAGTCTGGAGTGAAATTGAAAATGATCTGAAGAGTTCAAAACGGATGGCACGGCTGGTACAGGGAGATGTGGGTTCCGGAAAAACGATCTTGGCTTTTCTGGCCATGATCATGACGGCGGAAAACGGTTGCCAGAGCGCACTGATGGTTCCCACCGAAGTGCTGGCCAATCAGCATTATCAGGCACTGTGCAGCCTTCTGGATGAAAATGATCTTCTGGAAGAGTATCGCCCTGTTCTTCTGACCGGTTCCATGAGTCAAAAGGAAAAGCGCAGGGCAAATGAGAGGATTTCTCTGGGGCTTTCCCGGATGATCGTCGGAACGCATGCCCTTATTCAGGCGGCGGTGGATTACGATCATCTTACCCTTGTCATCACAGATGAACAGCACCGTTTCGGAGTAAACCAGAGAGAACAGCTGACGGGGAAAGGAGAATTCCCAAATGTGCTGGTGATGAGTGCAACACCGATTCCCCGGACGCTGGCGATTATTCTCTATGGCGATCTTGACATTTCAGTGATCGATGAGCTTCCGGCGCGGAGGCTGCCCATTAAAAACTGTGTGGTAGGACCCGGTTATCGGCCGGCTGCCTATCGGTTTATGGAAAAGGAGATCCGAGCCGGCCATCAGGTTTATGTGATCTGTCCCATGGTGGAAGAAAGTGAAGGGCTGGATGCGGAGAATGTGCTGGACTACCGGGAGAAATTAAGAGGAATCTTCCCGGAAGAGATCCGGATTGAGGCTCTTCACGGCCAGATGCGGCCGGCGGTGAAACAGGAAATCATGGAAGCTTTTGCAGCCGGTGAGATTCAGATTTTAGTTTCAACTACAGTGGTGGAGGTGGGGGTCAATGTGCCGAATGCCACAGTTATGATGATTGAAAATGCCGAGCGTTTTGGCCTGGCTCAGCTTCACCAGCTCCGCGGCCGGGTAGGGCGGGGGAAAGATCAGTCTTACTGTATTTTTGTTCAGGGAAAAGAAGATGAAAAGAAAAAGAGCCGGCTGGAAATTTTGAACAAATCGAACGACGGTTTTGCGATCGCGGCTGAAGATTTAAAACTTCGGGGACCGGGAGATCTTTTCGGATTCAGGCAGAGCGGTCTTCTGGAATTTTCTATCGGAGATATTTACCGGGATTCCGATCTTTTGAAGAAGGCAGGAGAAGCGGCAGGCATGATCCTGGCACTCGATGAGCCGCTGGAACTGTCCTGCCACAGGGAACTGAAGAAAAAGCTGGAAGGATATATGGAGAGGGAAGTAGAAAATCTGGGATTATAACGAGGTGGACAATGGGAAAAAATATCGTAGAACTGCACGGAGTGAGAAAAAGCTACCGGATGGGGGAAGTAACGACCCATGCGGTGGACGGCGTGGAATTTGAGATTGAGAAGGGAGAGTTCGCGGTGGTAGTGGGTCCCAGCGGCGCAGGAAAGACTACCGTTCTTAATATTTTAGGAGGAATGGACAGCTGCGATGAAGGGCAGGTACTGGTAGACGGGGAAGATATTGCAGGCTATCGGGGGACACGTCTGACTGCCTACCGGAGAAACGAGATCGGTTTCGTTTTTCAGTTTTACAACCTGGTTCAAAATCTGACTGCCCTGGAAAACGTGGAACTGGCGATTCAGATCTGTAAAGATCCGCTGGATGCGAAAACCGTTCTTGAGGAAGTGGGACTGGGGGAACGGCTGGATAATTTCCCGGCTCAGCTTTCCGGAGGAGAACAGCAGAGAGTGGCGATCGCCCGGGCTCTGGCTAAAAACCCCAAGCTTCTGCTCTGTGATGAGCCAACGGGAGCTCTGGACTACAATACGGGGAAGGCGATTCTGAAGCTTTTGCAGGATACCTGCAGAGAACGGGGGATGACAGTCATAGTTATCACACACAATTCGGCGATCACACCTATGGCGGATCGGGTCATCAAGATAAAGAACGGAAAGGTAAGTTCTGTCGCGGTAAATGATCATCCGGTTCCGGTGGAAACGATAGAATGGTAAGATGCTTATGAAAAAACATATGTTGTTGAAAGATTTTTTGCAGGAAGTAAAAAAGACAAAAAACCGTTTTCTCTCCATTCTGCTGATCGCAGGTCTGGGCGTGGCATTTCTCTCCGGGATCCGGGCGGCCAGTCCGGATATGAAACTTTCAGCGGATGCCTTTTATGATGAAAGCCGCCTGATGGATGTACGGGTGATGGGCACGCTGGGACTGACAGAAGAGGATGTAAAAGAGGTGGAGCAGCTTCCCGGGGTTCAGGAGGCGGAGGCTTCTTATTCTGCGGATGTTTTCTGTGAGGGTGAGGAATCTCAGCAGGTACTTAAGCTGATGGCTCTGACGGAAAAGATGAATCTGGTTACGGTAAAAGAAGGAAGGCTGCCGGAACGCAGCGGTGAGATTTTTGTAGATGACCAGTTTCTGGAAAATCAGGGATATGAAATAGGAGATACCCTGACTTTGAAAAGCGGAACAGAATCAGACCTGGAAGATACGCTTGCTTTCTCTCAGTTTGAGATCGTGGGCGCCGGAAGCAGTCCTTTTTATCTGAGTCTCGACCGGGGAAGCACTTCCATTGGAAATGGCAATGTGAGCGGTTTCGCTTTTATCAGACCGGAAGATTTCTCTCTGGATATCTATACAGAATTGTACATAAGAGCGGAAGGAGCCTCAGAGGAAATCTGTTATTCCGACGATTATACGGACCGGATTGATGTCCTTCAGGAGCAAGTGGAAGCGATTGCCGGCGAAAGGTGTGAGATCCGTTATGCTGATGTGAAGAAAGAGGCGGAGGATCAGATTGCGGATGGAGAGAGACAGGTTGAAGATGCCAGAACGCAGCTTTCCGGTGCCCGGGCACAGCTGGATGACGGATGGCAGGAGCTGACAGACGGGAAGGAAGAGCTGGAAGAAAACAGGCAGATTCTGGCAGACAGCAGAGCACAGCTTCTGGAAGGCCAGCAGGCGCTCAAAGACGGGAAGAGCCAGATAGAAGCCAGTGAACAGCAGCTTTCCCAGGCCAGGGAGCAGATTACTTCCGGAAGCGGTCAGGTGGCCAGCGGAAGAGAGCAGCTTTCCCCTGTCTCTTATACACATCTGACGCTGCCGACGATCTTACGCGTG
>URYM01000206.1 GCA_900552095.1 uncultured Blautia sp.
GAGATCTAGTACGGTCTCGTGGGCTCGGAGATGTGTATAAGAGACAGCAATATAAAGTTCGCGGCCAAAGGGAATCCGGCGGCTGCCCAATTCGGGATTCTCCAGATTATTGGCCACTTCCAGCTCCTCTGTCTGTCCTTCCGGATAATTATCGATCACCAGTTTGACAGGATCCAGAACCGCCATCACCCGGGACTTCTTCAATTTCAGATCTTCCCGGATACAGTACTCAAGCATGGCATAATCCACAGAACTGTTGGCCTTTGATACACCGCACAGATCTACAAACATCTTGATCGATTCCGGCGTAAATCCTCTCCGGCGGAGAGCTGCAATGGAGACCAGCCGGGGATCATCCCATCCGTCCACAATACCGTCTTCCACCAGGCGCTTGATGTAACGCTTCCCGGTCACCACATTAGTCAGATACATCTTTGCAAACTCAATCTGTTTGGGCGGATGCTCATATCCCACTTCCCGCACAACCCAGTCATAGAGCGGGCGGTGATCCTCAAATTCCAGCGTACAGATAGAATGGGTCACACCCTCGATGGCATCTTCGATCGGATGGGCAAAATCATACATGGGATAAATACACCAGGTATCGCCGGTGCGGTGATGGGTCATATGTGCCACCCGGTAGATTACCGGATCTCTCATATTAATATTAGGGGAAGCCATGTCGATCTTGGCTCTCAGTACTTTTTCTCCATCCTTAAATTCCCCGTTTTTCATGCGTTCAAAGAGATCCAGATTCTCCTCCACAGAACGTTCCCGATAGGGGCTGTTCTTTCCCGGTTCCTTTAAGGTTCCCCGGTACTCCCGGATTTCCTCCGCAGTCAGGTCACAGACAAATGCCTTTCCCTTTTTAATCAGCTTTACCGCCGCCTCATACATCTGGGGAAAATAATCGGAGGCAAAATAAAGGCGGTCCTCCCAGTCCGCACCCAGCCACTGGATATCAGCCTTGATCGATTCTACAAATTCTTCCTTCTCTTTGGTCGGATTGGTATCATCAAAGCGCATGTTGAATCTGCCGTGATACTCCTGTGCCAGACCGTAATTTAACAAAATAGACTTGGCATGCCCGATGTGCAGGTACCCATTGGGTTCCGGCGGAAATCGGGTGCAGATCGTCTCATATTTTCCTTCTGCCAGATCTTTTTCTATAATCTGTTCAATAAAATTTTTGGAAACCACTTCTTTTTCCACGGTATTCCCTCCTCCGGATAATTTACGTATATTACATCATACCACAAGCCGGCTCTTTTTCAAAGAATTTTTTTCACCGGCAAATTTATGGGATCTGCGGCATGGTGGCAAAGCCCGCTTCCAGTTCTGCGTCTGTGGGAATGTAATCTTCCATCACTCCGTCATTGAACTTTCCGTAAGCTACCATGTCAAAATATCCGGTTCCGGTAAGGCCGAATACGATCGTCTTCTCCTCCCCGGTTTCCCTGCATTTTTTCGCCTCATCCAGCGCCACCTTAATGGCATGCGCGCTCTCGGGAGCGGGAAGGATCCCCTCCACCCGGGCAAATTCCTGCGCCGCCGCAAACACCTCTGTCTGCCCCACGCTTCTGGCTTCCATCAGGCCGTCATGATAGAGCTGAGACAGAACGCCGCTCATGCCATGGTAACGGAGTCCGCCCGCATGGCTTGCAGAAGGAATAAAACCATTTCCCAGCGTATACATTTTCTGCAGAGGCGTCACCTTTCCGGTATCGCAGTAATCATAGGCAAATTTTCCTCTCGTCAGGCTGGGACAGGATGCCGGCTCCACTGCAATGATCTGATAATCCCGCTCCCCTCTCAGTTTCTCGCCCACAAAAGGTGAGATCAGTCCGCCCAGATTAGAGCCGCCGCCGGCACAGCCGATGATCATATCCGGAACAATCTCATATTTATCCAGCGCCGTCTTCGTCTCAAGGCCGATGACCGTCTGATGAAGAAGCACCTGGTTCAGCACACTGCCCAGCACATACCGGTATCCTTCCAGACCTGTGGCGCGCTCCACCGCCTCCGAGATGGCGCAGCCCAGACTTCCCGTAGTTCCCGGAAATTCTGCCAGGATCTTTCTTCCAATCTCTGTGGTGTCGGAAGGAGACGGCGTAACCGCCGCGCCGTAAGTGCGCATCACTTCCCGCCGGAAAGGTTTCTGCTCATAAGAACATTTCACCATGTAAACCTGACAGTCCAGTCCCAGATAAGAGCAGGCCATGGAGAGAGCCGTCCCCCACTGCCCCGCACCGGTCTCCGTCGTCACGCCTTTCAGTCCCTGCTTCTTCGCGTAATAAGCCTGAGCAATGGCCGAATTTAATTTGTGGCTTCCGCTGGTATTATTTCCCTCAAATTTATAATAGATTTTCGCCGGTGTATCCAGCTTCTCCTCCAGACAGTAGGCCCGCACCAGAGGGGACGGGCGGTACATCCGGTAGAAATTCCTGATTTCCTCCGGAATATCAATATAGGGCGTCTCGTTATCCAGTTCCTGTTTCACCAGCTCATCACAGAAAACATGACCCAGCTCTTCTGCCGTCATCGGCTTTAAGGTGGCCGGGTTCAAAAGCGGCGCCGGTTTATTCTTCATATCCGCCCGCACATTATACCACTGACGGGGCATCTCATTTTCTTCCAGATAAATCTTATAGGGGATCTCTTTTCTCATATTCTGCTTTCCCTTTCCTGAACATCCTGCACTTTTTGTTTCTTCTGCTCTCTATTTTAATGACCGGACGGCAGAAATACAACCTTTTTCCTCTGCCGCCCTTTCTTTTTTATCCCCGGAAGCGGTTCAGGCAGGCATACCACTCCTGACGGCGGGGTACAGCCAGACCGCCGGGCAGATAGGATCCGCCGCAAATAGAAGAAAAACCGTCTGTCTCCAGCTTCTTCCATACCTGCTCGGCCACCTGAGATACATTTTTTCTTCCGTCTATCACATGCTCCCTGGCATATTTTAGCATCTGAGCCAGACTCTCCGTCTGTTCCCTGTCCACCAGCTGTTCCACATACCGCAGATCCACCATCTCCCGGCCCAGTGTAAACTCATCCTTGTCCCTTACTTTAACCTTCAGCCGCTCTTCTCTCCCCTCCAGGCTTCTTCCGTGATAATCCCGTCCCATCCGGGGCTTCTCCTGCCTGGCCAGTTCCATGGGCTTTCGCACGGAAGGACGGGCAAAGGGTGCCGGCGAGGTCTTCTCCACCGGATTTTCCCGGCACAGTTCTTTTACCCTCTCTGTAATATCATGCGCCCGATAGCTTTCCATCTGAATCACCGTATCCGCTTCATGGAAGAAGGCACCGGAACCTGTCTCTTATACACATCTCCGAGCCCACGAGACCGTACTAGATCTCG
>URYM01000207.1 GCA_900552095.1 uncultured Blautia sp.
GCAGCGTCAGATGTGTATAAGAGACAGGGCCCGGTCTTCCAGCGGATCCTGTGCGATCAGTTCCTGGGGAAGATCAAAATAAAAATCTGATGTTTTCATAGTTTCACCCGTCATACGTCTTATCCTTCTCCACTAATGTGGCCTTTCCGTCAGTAATATCGATTACATTAATCCCGCAGTTCGGCGGCACCTGTCCTCTCCAGAAATCTTTCAGATCGCCGCCCAGAAGATTCTGCATAAGCGCCCTGGTCACCGCCCCGTGCACCACGATCAGAATCGTCTCATCCCGGCGGGCAGGATTCTCCAGAAGTTCCTGCAGAAATTCTTTGGTCCGCGCACAGAGTTCCGGAATGGATTCCCCTTCTTCTTCAGGCCTGTAAGAAGCCGGATCCTGAAAAAACTTTTTAAACAGATCAAGCGGTACTTCCGGGTGTTCCGGAGAGATACGGCAGCCCTCCCATTTTCCAAAAGAAATTTCTTTCAGGCGTTCATCTGTCTCAAATGGAAGTTCCCTCCCTCCTGTCATAAGGCGGGCTGTCACTACAGCCCGCTTTAGCGGACTGGCGAAAACGCGGTGAAAAGGCACTTGTGCAAGTGCCTTTCCCGTGAGTTCTGCCAATGCAATGCCTTTTTCATTCAATTCCACATCTGTACTTCCCTGAAGCCGTTTTTCCCGGTTCCACAAAGTTTCTCCGTGTCTTGCTATATACAGCCGCATATCTGCTCTCCTCTTTACTGGCGCAGCTGGATTCCCAGACTCTCCAGACCATTTAAGATCTTCTTCATAGCTGCGGAAACCTCTGCCTCCTCCAGTGTTTTCTCTGCTGAACGGAACACGATCGAATAGGCCATAGACTTATAACCCTCCTGGATCTGGCTACCTTCGTAAATATCAAAAAGACTGCAGTGTTCCAGAATCTTTCCACCTCTCTGCTCGATCATATGCTCAATGTCTCCAGCCAGGATCTGTTTGGGAACTACCATACTGATGTCCCGGTTCACAGCCGGATATTTTGCAATCCCTGTATATTTTCTATCAAAAGAAGCTTTCTCCACCACTGCCGGGATATCGAGTACCGCGAGATACGCCCTGGTTCCAATACCGTAATTGGCAGCCACAGCCGGATGGACTTCTCCCAGATATCCCATCACTTCTCCCTCATACCGGATCTCAGCCTGACGGCCGGGATGAAGAAACGGTTTTCCTGCCTTCGGATCATACTCAGCCTTTTTATGCATGCCCGCCTTGTCAAAGAAATCTTCTACAACACCTTTCATATCATAGAAATCTCCGTCGTCATACATACCCAGAGTAAACGTCATTTTTTCCTCCGGAAGCTCGGTCAGAGGCAGACTCTTGGGGAGATAGACATTTCCCAGTTCATAGAGACGGACCCCTTTATTTCTCCGGTTGTAGTTGGTAGCCAGAGAGGTCAGCATTCCGTTAAGGGAAACGGTCCGCATGATAGAGAAATCTTCTCCCAGCGGATTGGCGATGGTTACCGCCTGACGCAGCGGACTGTCCGCCGGAATCAGAAGCCGGTCAAAAACTCTGGGGCTCTCGAAAGAGTAGCACATTCCCTGAGAAAATCCGCAGAACTCAGCCACATCTCTGGCCACCTCTTCAATCCGCAGTTTGAAAGGCAGCTTCCCGGTTGTGGCTTCTCCCTTCGGCAGCGTAGTGGGAATGTTGTCATATCCGTAAAATCTGGCCACCTCTTCCGCCAGATCGGCAGTCCGGAAAATATCATGCCGGAAGGTGGGCGCAACAATCTCATTTGCCGCCTCATCGTAAGTAAGCTCTACTTTTTCCAGATAAGCCAGCATCTCTTCCTTGGTCAGTTCTGTTCCCAGAAGTTCATTAATTTTCTCCGGGTCAAATCCTACTCTGACCGGCTCTTTCTTTTTGCTGTACACGTCAACCATACCGCCTACAACTTCTCCCGCGCCCAGCTCTTCCATCAGCTGACATGCACGGTCAATCGCGGCCTGCGCGTTATTGGGATCCAGCCCCTTCTCAAATTTTCCGGAAGCATCGGTTCTGTGACCCAGACGCTTGGAGGTCAGACGGATATTGGTACCGTCAAAGCAGGCTGCCTCGAAAAGCACTGTCTTCACCTCATCCGTAATCATAGAATTTTCTCCGCCCATAATTCCGGCAATTCCCACCGGTTTCTCGGCGTCACAGATCATCAGCATATCTTTATCCAGGGTTCTCTCCTGTCCATCCAGCGTAGTGAATTTCTCTCCGTCTCCGGCGCAGCGTACTACGATCTTATGTCCGGAAATGGTATCCAGATCGTATGCATGCATAGGCTGCCCGAACTCCTCCATCACATAATTGGTGATATCAACCAGATTGTTGATAGGACGGATTCCATTGGCTGCCAGACATCTCTGCATCCATTTGGGAGAAGGTCCAATCTTCACATTCTTTACCACCCGGGCAATGTAACGGGGACACAGCTCCTTCTCCAGAACTTCCACCTGTACATAATCTGAAGTTTTCTCCTCATTTCCGGTTACTTTCACCTGCGGCGGACAGAATTTCTTTCCAAAAGTCGCTGCCGCCTCCCTTGCGATTCCGATCACACTGTAACAGTCCACCCGGTTGGAGGTAATTTCATACTCAAAAACCACATCGTCAAGACCCAGTTCGGAAACAGCGCTCGCTCCCACCGGTGCATCTTCCGGGAAAATATAGATTCCGTATTCCGGCGCCTCCGGATACATATTCCGGTCGCTTCCCAGCTCTTCAATAGAGCACATCATGCCGCAGGATTCCACACCTCTTAATTTTCCCTTTTTAATCCGTATTCCACCCGGCGTTTTTTTGCCGTCATGGCCTCCGGCCACCCGGCCGCCGTCCAGAACAACAGGAACTTTATCCCCTTCTTTCACATTGGGAGCTCCGGTCACGATCTGCACCGTCTCTGTTCCCACATTCACCTGGCAGATGATCAGTTTATCTGCATCCGGATGGCGCTCAATCTTTTCTATCTGGCCGATCACAATATTTTCCAGATCTGCATCCAGTCTCTCAAATCCTTCCACCTTTGTTCCGGATAACGTCATTGCATCTGTATATTCCTGAGCCGTCACATCCAGATCCGGCACATATCTCTTAATCCATGATAATGATGTATTCATCTTCTTCTCCTTTATCTCTTACTTCAAAAGATTCGCCTTCTGCTTCGCAGTGCGGCCAGAACTTCGTTGCCTGACGGAATCTGCCCGACCGCTTCGCTTATCGGGCAGCACGGCTGGCCTTCTGCTTCGCAGTGCGGCCAGCCTAGAACTGTTTCAGGAAGCGATAGTCGTTTTCGTAGAGCAGGCGCATATCGTCAATTTCAT
>URYM01000208.1 GCA_900552095.1 uncultured Blautia sp.
AGATCTAGTACGGTCTCGTGGGCTCGGAGATGTGTATAAGAGACAGCTATTACGGAGCCAGCGTAGACGTACTGGTTAAAGTTCGCAGTGCCGGAGAATACTTTGGGGAAATGGGCATTCTTTCCAGCAAAACCTACCCCAATACGGCAATTGCCCTGGAAGATACCTGCCTGATTGCCATCAGCCGCAGCGCTTTTCTTGATACCATCTGGAACAACACCAGTGTATGCCGCGTTATTATACTGGAACTAATCGAACGTCTTAACAACAGCGCTCAAAACATGGTAAATTCCATGTATCTGGACGCTTCCGGCCGTCTGGCGTTTACCCTGGTGAATCTGACCACCAACAACCGGCAAAAGTGTATGAATATCCGGGTAACCCAGTCCGCTCTGGCCGCCTCTTCCGGCATGGCCCGTCAGACAGCTGCAAAAATTCTGGGAGAATGGCGCCGCCAGGGCATTATTTCCACTGAACGGGGGCGTCTCTGTATCCTTGATCTGGATGCACTTCTCGATATTATTCTGAACAGTGAAATAGAAGGATAACTTTCAAAATTCAAACACAAAAAAAGATATGAGCATATGTCACACATCAGACAGACAGCCATATCTTTTTTTTGTATACTTATCACATAAGTTGACGCAAAGAACGCAAAGGAGGTACACTTATGAAGACAACTGAATTTTGTGAAGTAACTGGTCTTGATAAAGTTCCTGTTTATTGGGATCGCCGTTACACCAAAAATCTGGATCAGCTCTCCAAACCTGTTTACACAGTTAAAAAAGAAGAGGATGTGGAAATCATTCTCCGGGACGGATGCAAAATCTATGCGGATGTTTATCACCCTGCAGAAATCGACAAAGCCCCCTCTCTGATTGCCTGGTCCGCTTACGGAAAACATATGCAGATGATGCGTCACGGTGCCCTTCCGGGAGAATCCAACTACTTTGACCACTCTCTGGAAGCCGGCGACATTGATTTCTTTGTAGAAAGAGGCTACACCTTTATCATTCCCGATCCCAGAGGAATCGGCGAGAGCGAGGGCGAGTTCCTGGGCATCTACAATCCCCAGGAGCAGGAAGACGTCTACGACACCATCGAGTGGGCCGGTACCCAGTGCCAGTGGTCTACCGAAAAAGTTGCTCTTCTGGGTTATTCCTATTTCGGAATCATCCAGGCTCTGGCCGCCGCTCTGCAGCCTCCCCATCTGGTATGTATCATGCCCCTATCCTACACCGACGACTATTATCAGCACGGTTACTACGGCGGCGTAGCTGACACCTACATGAACATGTACTGGGAGCTGTGCCCCGCCAACAATCCGGTCACCTGGACCAGCAAGATGATGTCCGAGGAAGAGATGCGGGCACGGATCAAAGAGATCGCCAGCGATCCGGACATCGGAAATAATACCTACTTTGACAAGATGTTCCATGTATGGCCGCCCAAATACCACACCTTCTATCTGGACTACCTGCTTCATCCCCAAGAGGATGACTTCTGGAAGCCCCGCTCCATGAAATACAAATACGACAAGATCAAGGTGCCCGTATACTTCAAATGCGGCTGGGCTCCCACTGGACGCTGGTCCGCTCCGGTCATGAACGCCATGAATTCCCCGGAACTCTCCGTCTACAAACGCTGCGGCGTGATGGAAGGCTACAACGGCATGGAACTTCCCTACCGTTTCATGAACGAGGAAATGCTCCGCTGGTACGACCACTGGATGAAGGGCATTGACACCGGTATTACGGAAGAACCGCCCATGAAGCTGAACATTCTGGGACGCGGTTACCGCTACGAACACGAATGGCCGCTAGCGAGAACCGACTGGAAGAAGCTGTACCTGCATACTTTCGGACAGCTGCGCTGGGAGCCGGTTGTGGAAGGCAATCTGGAACCGGACAGCTTCACTCACCGGCCGCCGCAGATCACAACCGAGGTGGAAAGCCTGACTTACCGGACCGACCGTCTGGGACAGCCCACAGAGTTCACCGGGCCGATCGAGCTGCATCTCTTTGCAAAGATCGACCGCCCCAACGCCAACCTGATCGTTCGCCTGTGGCAGATTACGCCCGGCGGAACCAGAATGCCTGTATGCCGTACCGGTTCTTTAAAGACCAGCTATGCGCTGGATGAAGAGAAGAGCCTGATCGGCCGCCCAGTACACGACTATTCAAAGAAGGTAGAAGAAAATATCGATGAGATCCGCGAATTTGTTGTGGAGATCAACCCCATCGGTATGGTCTTCCCGGCCGGTTCCGCCATCGAGCTGGAGATCAAAGCTATGGATAACTTCTATCCGCAGAAAGGCGCATGGCAGGCAAAGATGGATCACTTAGGACCCATCCCCAGCTGGAACACCATCAACTACAAGATCTATCGGGACAAAGACCATCCGTCCTATATCCTGATGCCTTACATTCCCAGCACACCCGCTGAGAACTGGCTGCAGCCTGTTGTAGATGATAATATTATGACCAATACAGGAAAAGCCGGAACACATTAATTCTTTTTAATAACCAGATAATCATCTTCTTACTTATTTTATATATACGTGTACGGTCCCCAAGTTCGCCGGGGACTGTACACGTACTTTTTTGTTTTTTCAGGAATGTCGGAAGGCTGACAGATTATGGATATCTCTCTAAAGTATTACGTCCTGATGATCGTATTTTACGGTATCTCTCTGATTTATACGTTCATTCGTATCTTCTATCTGGAAAAGGAATCTACCTTCTTCAGGATATGAAGCGTATCTACCAGCCCTGGGAGGAAATGGAAAAAGCTGCCTCAAGGAGTCTTCAATGAAACCACTGCTTCAGGAAGAAATAACTGAAATAGCCATATTTTTCAAAAAAAGCACCCTGCTTCAGTCTCTGCCTATGCCTTTGCTGCGGAGACTGGCAGGGTGCTGCCAAAAGAAAACTGCAGAAAGCGGAGCTATTATTTATCACAAAGAATCTCACCCCGATTATCTTTATTTTATACGGAAAGGATCTGTAGCTGAAACGGTACGCTGTAATAAGCGAAAAACCTTTGCACTGCGCATCCGCAATACCGGGGACTATTTCGGAGAAATGGGGATTCTGGCTGAATGTCAGCAGCCGCTCACTATACTGGCTCTGGAGCCCTGTCATTTGCTGGCCATCCCTTCCTCCGCCTTCCGGGAAATTGTCTGGAGCTGCCCCCAGGTCTGCCACACCCTGATGCTTCAGCTGATGAACCGCCTTTCTTCCAATGCCCGGCACAGGATCGGTTCCATGTACCTAAACGCCTCCGGACGTCTCGCTATGACACTGCTGAAGTTTACCGTCAATACACCGGGACATTCC
>URYM01000209.1 GCA_900552095.1 uncultured Blautia sp.
GAAGGGAAGCACTGGAAGTGGGTAAGACAGAACTGGAAGAAAACAAAAAAATACTTCAGGGAAAGCAGGAAGAACTGGAGGCGGGAAAAGAAGCGCTTGCCCAGGCAGAAAACGTACTGGCAGAGCAGGAGGAAAAGCTTTCTCAGATGGCGCCTCAGATTGAGGAAGCCAGGGCGGCGATTCCTGTTCTGGAACAGCAGATAACCGGTCTGGAAAGCCAGATAGAAGACGTAAAGAAGGAAATCGAAGCGCTTCCTCCGGAGGATACGCAGCAGCTGGAGCAGTTAAAAGAACAGCTGGCCGGTCTGGAAGAACAGAAGAGTGCACTGGAAGAGCAGCTGACCGGATTAAAGTCCAGGGTGGAGGCTTACGATCAGGGGATCAGTCAGCTGGCGGCGGCCCGGGAAGCGCTGGAGGAACAAAAAGGACAGCTGGTGGAGGCGGAGTCAGAATTAGACTCCGGCTGGGAAGCCCTGGCTCAGGCGGAGGCGGAACTCTCCGCGCAGGAACAGGTGCTTTCTGACGGAGAGGCGCAGTTAAATGCAGGCTGGATGGAACTTGCCGGTCAGGAAGAGAAGTTAAATCAGAGCGAAGCGGCGCTCTCTTTGGCCAGGGAACAGCTGCGTCAGGGAGAGGGAAAACTGGCGGCTGCCAGAGAGGAGATCGCCTCGAAAGAACAGTTGATTGCCGATTCTGAGGCAGAGCTTTCTGACGGAGAGCGGGCTCTGACTGACGGAGAACAGAAGATCGCCGATTCTGAGCTGGAGCTGCAGGAAGGCGAGGAGGAATATCAGGAGCGGGCCGGGGAGGCAGAGCAGAAGATTGCAGAGGCAGAAGGAAAACTTGCAGATGCCCGTGAGGCTCTGGCAGAGCTGAAAGAACCTGAGTGGTATGTGCTGGACAGGGGTTCTATCCAGACTTATGTGGAATATGAGCAGGATGCCATGAGGATTGACGCTATCGGAAAGGTTTTTCCGGCGATTTTCTTCCTGGTAGCTGCGCTGGTATGTCTGACCACCATGACGCGGATGGTAGAAGAAAACAGGACTCAGGTGGGCACATTGAAGGCCCTTGGTTACGGGAAGACAGCCATTGCGGGAAAATACATCGGATATGCGTTTTCAGCCAGTCTGCTGGGCGGACTTGGCGGTCTTGTTCTGGGACAGAAACTGCTTCCGGTGGTGATCATAGATGCCTATGGGATCCTGTATACCAATCTGCCCAGAGCCTTAAATCCCATTTATGGCGGACTTTCCTTTTATTCCACAGGCATTGCAGTCGCGGTAACTACAGCGGCAGCGCTCTTTGCCTGTTTCCATGAACTGAAGGAAGTGCCGGCTCAGCTGATGCGTCCGGAGGCGCCAAAAAATGGAAAGCGGGTTTTCCTTGAACGTCTGGGATTTTTGTGGAAACGTCTGAATTTTACTCAGAAGTCTACCGTGCGAAATCTGATCCGTTATAAAAAACGGTTTTTTATGACTGTACTGGGAATCGGCGGATGTATGGGGCTGCTGCTGGTAGGGTTCGGTCTGAAGGATTCTATTATGGCCATCGGAGACCGTCAGTTTGGTTATATCCGTACGTATTCCAGTACCCTGGCTCTGGAGGAGGATGCCGGGGAAGCGGAGAAAACTGCACTGATGGAGCGGGCCAGACAGGACTCTCAGATTGAAGAGGCCATGTGGGCATATGAGAAGACGATCGATGTGGGAAAGGGAGAAAAGGAGAAGAGCAGTTATCTGACGGTGATAGAAGATACCGGGAAACTGCCGGATTTCATAGCCCTGCAGGATCGGACTACAAAAGAAAAATATGAGCTGGATGATTCCGGAGTCATTGTTACCGAAAAGCTGGCCAAACTTCTCGATCTTTCAGCGGGAGATACCATCTGGCTGAAAGAAGGAGAGCGGGCGCGGGTGGAAGTGACTGTGTCTCATGTGGTGGAAAATTATTATTTCCATTATATTTATATGACGGAAAGTCTCTATGAACAGCTCTATGGAGAGACGCCGGAATATAATGAGATTCTCACAGTAAATGAAGCGGATGACGAAGCTTTTGAGGAACAGTTTCAGGAGCGCTATATGAAAGAAGACGGCGTGCTTAATGTGTCTTTTATCGGTTCTATTTCGGATCGTGTAGAAGATATGTTAAAGAGCATGAATACTGTGATCTATGTGCTTGTTATTGCGGCGGGACTTCTTGCTTTTATCGTTCTGTATAATCTGAATAATATAAATATCAGTGAGCGGAAGCGGGAACTGGCGACGCTGAAGGTGCTGGGCTTTTATGACCGGGAAGTGACAGGCTATGTGACCCGTGAGAATCTCTGCCTGACACTGATCGGCTGTGCTGCGGGAGTGGTGATCGGACAGATCCTTCACCGATATATTATTGTGACTGCGGAAATCGATCTTATGATGTTTGGAAGAGAGATTAACGGAATCAGTTATGTGATCAGCATTCTGCTCACTTTCCTGTTTTCTGTCATTGTTAATGTTTTCATGCACTTCCATCTGAAAAAAGTGGATATGGTGGAATCCATGAAGAGCGTAGAGTAACTTTGCCCTTGCAAATTACAATTTCTTAGACTATAATGTACGATGTATGGGTGTAGAGAACGAGGTTTTTCAAGGAGGAAGAATGATTATGGTAACAAAGAAAACCGCAACAAGCAAAGTTACCCCGGCAGCAGAGGTAAAAGAAACAGCAGCTGCAAAAGAAACTGTGACTGTAAAGACTGCTGCAGCTTCCAAACCTGAAACCAAAAAGGTTGAAGTGAAAGAGGAAGAAAAAGCACCGGCAGGCGTGCAGGCTGAGGCAAAGAAAGAGGAGACAAAAGCTCCGAAGAAGACCGCTGCCAGAAAGCCCGCTGCGAAAAAAACTGCCGCTGCCAAGAAGACCGCTGTTAAAAAGACAGCAGAGGAAACCCTGATTCTTCAGTTTGGCGGAAAAGAGATCCTGGGACAGGATCTGATGGCCCGTGTCAGAGAGATCTGGAAGAGTGAAGGAAACAAAGAAGACAGCTTAGCAGACATCAAGGTATATGTAAAACCGGAAGAATCCGCCGCTTACTATGTAATTAACGGTGAAATTACCGGTTGCATCAGCTTATAATCATAATGAAACATACGGAAAGGCCGCTGCGGCAAGCAGCGGCCTTTTTGCATCCTTTTTCCGGAACAGACAGAAGTTTTACATCTGTCCGTTGTTGCTCATGCCGGAAGCGGAAGACATCTGGCGCTCCTGATTTTCAATCATCCTGTCTCTTATACACATCTCCGAGCCCACGAGACCGTACTAGATCTCGT
>URYM01000210.1 GCA_900552095.1 uncultured Blautia sp.
GTTCCCGCCTGATACACAGCTCCGGAAGGAGCGATCATTTCCATGATCTCTCTTCTTCCGCCATAGGCACCCACCGGCATACCGGCACCGATGATCTTTCCGTAAGTCACCAGATCCGGGCGGATCCCAAAATATTCCGCCGCCCCTCCGAAAGCCAGACGAAATCCGGTAATCACTTCGTCAAAGATCAGAAGCGCATGATTTTCATCACAGAGTTTCCGAAGGCCGGCAAGGAACTCCGGTTTCGGCAGTACAACTCCCATGTTGGCAGCCACCGGTTCCACGATCACCGCCGCAACTTCTCCCCGGAACTGTTCAAACAGCTGTGCTGCGCTGTCCAGATCATTGTAAACTGCCGAGAGCGTATCTCTCGTGCAGCCCTCCGGAACACCGGCAGAGTCCGGCACTCCTGCCGTCATCACTCCGGAACCGGCTTTTACCAGCATGGCATCGCTGTGGCCGTGATAACATCCCATAAATTTAACGATCTTATTTCTTCCCGTAAATCCTCTGGCTGCCCGGACAGCGCTCATCACCGCTTCCGTTCCGGAATTGACCATCCGCACCATCTCCAGATGGGGAATGTTCTCACAGAGAAGTTCCGCCATCTCCACCTCAGCTTCCGTGGCCGCCCCGAAGCTTAAGCCATTTTCCGCAGCCCGCACTACAGCCTGCAAAATCTCCTGGTTATTGTGTCCCTGCATCATGGGACCCCAGGATAAAATATAATCGATATACTGCCTGCCATCTACATCAAAAACATAGGGACCGGAAGCTCCCTGAATAAACCGCGGCGTCATTCCCACGCTCTGGTAAGCCCTCACCGGGCTGTTTACTCCCCCCGGGATCCGCTTCACTGCCCGGGCAAACAATTCTTCTGATCTGCTCATCAGCCAATTCTCCCTTCATCCATAAAACGGGCCAGTTCTTTTGCAAAATACGTAAGATAAATCTGGGCTCCTGCTCTGTAGGTTCCCACTGCCATCTCACAGATGATCCTCTCCTCATCAATCCAGCCCATCCTGGCTGCCGCTTTTACCATGGCATATTCGCCGCTCACACTGTAAGCCGCCACCGGAAGGTCTGTCACTTCATGCACCCGGGTAATCATATCCTGATAGGCAAGCGCCGGTTTTACCATAATGATATCCGCTCCCTCTTCCACATCCAGAAGGGCTTCCTTTACCCCTTCCCGGCTGTTATGAGGATCCATCTGATAACTCTTCCTGTCCCCAAAAGAAGGAGCAGAGCCAGCTGCATCCCGGAACGGACCGTAAAAAGCAGACGCATATTTGACCGCATAGGACATGATCGGGATTCCGGAATATCCCCTTTCGTCCAGTTTCTCCCGAATCGCCAGAACCCGTCCATCCATCATATCGGAGGGCGCCACCATATCTGCTCCCGCCTCCGCATGGGAGAGTGCTGTCCGAGCCAGAAGTTCCAGCGTCTTATCATTGTCTACCTCATGGCCGCAGAGCATGCCGCAGTGACCATGAGACGTGTACTCACACATGCAGACATCCGTGATCCGGTACATTTCCGGAAACTGACGTTTTGCCTCCTCCAGCGCCCTCTGTACAATGCCGTCCTCCGCATAAGCCTGGCTTCCCATCTCATCCTTTTTGTCGGGAATTCCGAAAAACATCACTTTATCCACACCGGCCTTCAGCAGCTCCTCCAGTGCGTAGGGCAGCTGATCCACGCTGTAGCGGTACTGCCCCTCCATAGAAGGGATCTCTTCCCTGATCCCCTGTCCGTCTTTCACAAAAACAGGATAGATCAGGGAAGATTTATCCATTCTGGTCTCCCGCACCATCCGGCGCAGCCTCTCGCTGCCCCGCAGTCTTCTCGGTCTTATTCTCATATCCATTTTTCCTTCCTCTCTCTTTTAACAGATCTTCTCCACCAGTTCTGCCAGACTCTCCATCGTGGCCTTTGAGGCCATATAAGTCTCCATACCGTATCGGTCAGCCGCTGCTTTCGTCTGTTTTCCGATACAGGCCGCTTTCACTTTTGTATAATCAAGCCCCGGCACAGCCTCCGCAAACCCCCGCACGGTTGACGCACTGGTAAATACGGCACAGGCGATTTCTCCTGCCTCGAACTCTGCCTTCTGATCGATCACTTCCTGACTCGGATAAAAGGTTTCATAGGTAGCCACATCATCCACCCGCAGATCTTTCCGTTCCAAAAGAGCTTCCAGAATCTCGCTGCTGCCCGCAGCAGCTCTGGGAAGCAGCACCCGCGCGCCCGCACTGCAGACCTTAGCCAGCGCTGTTCCAAGAGACGCACCGTCATAAATCTCGGGCATCAGATCTGCCTGGATCCCCCGCTCAGCCAGTGCTTTTTTCGTTCCTTCGCCTATGGCAGCCACCTTACTATTTCCCAGACTCCTCACATCCCGTCCGGCTCCCCGCAGGTATTCAAAAAATACGCGCACACCGGTGGGACTGGTAAAGGCGATCCACTCATACTCCCCGATCTGATCTAGGCACCGGGACAGTTCTTCATTCTCTTTCATCGGACGGGTGGCGATCGCCGGAAGCTCCAGCACTTCTGCCCCGCGCACCCGGAGTTTTTCCGCCATGGATGAAACCAGCTCTCTCGGCCTTGTCACCAGCACCTTCTTCCCCGCCAGAGGAAGCTTCTCATACCAGGCGAAAGCTTCTGCCAGGCCGCACACCCTGCCCACTACGATGATCGCCGGGGTCTCGATTCCCTGGCGTTCTACCTCCTCTTCCAGGGTGGAAATGGTTGCCACCACTTTTTTCTGGCCCGCAGTTGTTCCTTTCTGCAGGATTGCCGCCGGCATATCCGGTTCCATGCCGGCCTCCCGAAGTCCTGACAGAATATCCGGCATAGCCGTCACACCCATGAGAAAGACCAGCGTTCCCCCTGTCCTCACCAGAGCTTCAAAATCAATATCTAGTTTTTTTCCAGCCCTTTTATGCCCGGTGATAATATGAAGCGAAGAACAGAAATCCCGGTGTGTCACCGGAATTCCATTGTAGGCGGGAACTGCGATCGAAGAAGTTACTCCCGGAACAATCTCATAGGGAATCCCTTCTTTTACAAGAAGTTCCAGTTCCTCTCCGCCTCTTCCGAAAAGGAAGGGATCTCCGCCTTTCAAACGCACCACCCGAAAACCTTTTTTTGCCTCCGCAAGGAGAGTCTCATTAATTTTCTCCTGCTTCATAATATGATGTCCCGCCCGTTTTCCCACATAGATCAGGCGGGCTGTATCGGGGATCTGTCTCTTATACACATCTGACGCTGCCGACGATC
>URYM01000211.1 GCA_900552095.1 uncultured Blautia sp.
ACGGCATACGAGATCTAGTACGGTCTCTGGGCTCGGAGATGTGTATAAGAGACAGCATTTAATTTGTGAGAGATGAAAATAATCGTATGTCCGCTGTCGCGAAGAAGCTTCAGCTGTTCAAAAAGTTCCTCTGTCTCCTGAGGAGTTAAAACTGCAGTAGGCTCATCCAGGATCAGGATATGAGCGCCCCGGTACAGTGCTTTTAAAATCTCCAGCTTCTGTCTCATAGCCAGGGAAATATCCTCTACCTTTTCTTCCGCATCTACTTTCAGATTATATTTTTCCGAAAGATCTCTGGTGATAGAAACTGCTTTTTTCCGGTCCACTTTAAAGGCGTTTCCCGTCTCTGAACCCAGGATCAGATTCTCTGCCACCGTCATGGACGGGACCTGCATGAAATGCTGATGTACCATGCCCAGCCCTGCTGCGATCGCATCGCTGGAAGAAGAAAAATGCATCTCCTTTCCATCCACCAGAATAGTTCCTTCCGTGGGAGCGATCATTCCGAAAAGCATTTTCATCAGCGTGGATTTTCCCGCACCGTTTTCTCCCACCAGCGCATGGATCTCGCCTTTTTTTACTGCGAGGTTCACATTGTGATTCGCCACAACACCGCCCGGGTAAACTTTTGTAATATTCCGGGCCTCTAATATGTTCCCCTGTTCCATATGCATTCCTTTCTTCTGGAAAAACAAATCTCCTGTTTCATATCTTCGCCTGCAGAAAAATCAAATTTGTCTGAGCACAATCTATGAAAACAGGAGATTCTGTCATAAGCTGCTTTTACTGAGCACTTCCGATAATTTCTTTTAATTTCGCTTCATCCATACCAAAAGCGGTATCTACCGTAACTTCACCGGCCAGAAGCTTTTCTTTAGCCGCATCGACAGCTGCCCGCACATCTTCCGGAACAGCAGACTGATAGATCTCATTGTCAGCCAGTCCTACTACTTCATCCTCAAGACCAAGGATCTCGTGCTCTCCGTAGGGAAGCTCATCATTTAAGGAACGCTCTACCGCTTTTACGATACTGTCTCCCACACCCTTGATAGCAGAGGAGATGATATACTCTGCTTCCGGTTTTCCCTCATAGGCCAGCGCCTGATCAGAGTCTACACCGATGATGTATTTCTGGCTTTCTGCTGCCGCTTCGATCGCACCTACAGAAGCAGGTCCTGCTGCTACGAATACCACATCCGCACCGGAGGAATACTGTGTCAGAGCCAGCTCTTTTGCTGTAGCAGAGTCCACATAGGAACCTACATAAGATACCAGTACTTTGATATCCGGATTTACAAAACGGGCTCCTTCAATAAATCCTACTGCGGAGTCGTTGATAACAGCAGCCGTATCTTTTGCTCCCACAAAACCGATGGTCACATCTGCATTGGCATGTTCCATATCAGAAACAGTTGCGCTGGCAGCCAGCACTCCGGCCAGGAAAGCGCCCTCATTCTGTTTATAGCTCATAGAATAAACATTGCTCAGATCACCGGCAGCGTAATCAATATCCGTATCATAAATGATGTACTTTTTATCCGGGAAATCCTGTGCTACGTTTTCTGTGATTTCTTTCATATCCCACAGACCGGTTACGATAATATCTGCGTCGGACTCGGAAGCATCCAGAAGGGAACCTTCAAATTTTGTTTTATCATTTCCCATCTCGATCATTTCGATCTCCACCTTATCGCCCATCTCAGACTCCAGGCGCTCCATACCTGCCTGAGCAGAATCGTTAAAAGCCTTGTCTCCAAAAGATCCTGTTACCAGAAGAGAAACTTTTACTTTTTCTCCGGATGCCTCATCAGAAGCCTCTTTTCCGCTGTCTTTTGCAGTATCTTTGTCACTGCCGCAGCCGAAAAGCATTGCTGCTGTCATTGTCATTGCCAGCAAACTGCATAACCATTTTTTCTTCATCTTTCGTTCTCCTTTTCATAACAAGTGGTTTTATTTAAACTATCCAGCGTATGCAGGTAAGTTTCCCGGGTCATTACAGGCTGAAATGATTCTTTGATCTTCCAGGCGGCAGCTCCGCCCTCAGACAGAAGATCAATCACCGTGTCCGCAAAATAATGTGCCGGAACACAGTATGCCTGCTCCTCATCCGAAGTCTTAAAATCAATTCCATGGATCGAACCGGAAAATCCTGCAATCCCGATCTCCACCGTAGGCCACATCATGGAAATATCTCCCATGTCGCCGGAAGCAAAACCATGGGTTCCCTGGGCGATCTTCTCCGGCTCCATATAATCTAAAATATGTTTTTTTACAAGTTCTGTCAGGTTTTTATCCTGATGAAGGGGAAAATATCCCGGCATATCCTGAATCTCCAGATCACAGTTGACGGCCAGTGCCCCTGCCCGCAGCGCCCGGTTTACTTTCCGGTTGGTCTCAAAAATAGCTTCCACTGTCTTTGCACGGATATACATCTCAAGTCTTGTCCTGGAAGGTACGGAGTTCACCGTCTGTCCTCCCTCCTGCAGAACAAAATGCACCCGGATCGCGTCTTCCGCCCGAAAGGTTTCTCTCAGGAAATTAATCCCGCTCATGGCCAGCGTGGCTGCGTTTAACGCATTGATGCCTCCTTCGGGATTTGCTCCTGCATGAGCCGCTTTTCCATGAAAGATAGCCCTTTTCTGGATAAAACCGTTTAATCCGGCTCCAATCTCCGCGTGGTAAGTTTCCATATCCAGCCCCATAGCATGGCAGGAAAGCATGATATCAATATCATCGAAAATGCCGGAGGCGATCATCTCCTGTTTCCCGGAAGGATACTTGATCTTCCCTTCTGCGATCAGCTGTTTTCTGTAATCCATGTCACAGAATTCTTCTCCCGGAGTAACCAGAAGCGTCACTTTTCCGCAGAGATCCTTTAAAAGATCCGCTTTTTTAACAGCAAGAAAAAGGCTCAACATCACGCCAATCTGGGCATAGTGGCCGCAGGTGTGCGCCGCATGATCCTCCTTGTTTGCATAGGGATGTCCCAAGGTAGGGACGGCATCAAATTCTGCAATCAGACCGATGTTCGGTCCCGGTTTACCGGAATCCAGACAGGCCGTCAGACCGGTATACGCCGCGTCCTGATACGGAATTCCTTCTTTCTCCAATACCTGTATCACCTTGCGCCGGCTTTCAAATTCTTTAAAGCCCAGCTCCGGATGGCAGTAAATGTCTTCACTTAATCGAATTATTTCAGGCAATAGTTCACTGAGTGTCCCGTGAATTTCTGTCATTTTTCTCCTCCTGAAAGATCTTTGTCTGTACATGACATACTGATTGTATTG
>URYM01000212.1 GCA_900552095.1 uncultured Blautia sp.
GGAGATGTGTATAAGAGACAGCTTTCTAAAAAAAGACCGGCTGTACCAGATTCCGGAAGGAATTTCTCTTCCGGAGGGACTCCGTTATCTGAGAACCGGGCTGTATCTGGGAGAACAGAAGAAAAACCGTTTTGAGCCGAGCCAGGCACTTGCCATGAATCTGAAAAAGAAAGAGTATGAAAAATGTCTGGATTTTACTCCCGGGGATGCGCGTGTTTTCCGCTATTTAAAAGGTGAGACCGTCCAGGTGCAGGAACAGACAAAAGCCGGAGACAAGGGCTGGTATCTGGTCTGCGTAAGCGGCTATCCGCTGGGATGGGGAAAGCTGGACCGGGGGATGCTGAAAAATAAATATTGTCCCGGCTGGCGGATGCAGTAGGAGGAAGAAGAGAAATGCGTTTGGATAAATATCTGGCAGAAGCGGGAATCGGGAGCCGCTCTCAGGTGAAAAATATTCTGAAAAAAGGACAGATTGCCGTGAACGGGCAGATCACCAAAAGGCCGGAGGAGAAAGTGGACCCCGAAAAAGATCAGATCTTTTTTCAGGGAGAGAAGATCTTCTATCAGGAGAATCTTTATTATCTTCTGAATAAACCTTCCGGCGTGATCACGGCAACAGAGGACAAAAAAGAGAAAACGGTTTTGGATCTGTTTCCTCCGCATCTGCAAAAAAAACTTTTTCCGGTGGGCAGACTGGACAAAGATACGGTGGGGCTTCTTCTCCTGACAGATGACGGAGAACTGGCTCACCGCCTGCTTTCCCCAAAAAAACAGGTGGCAAAGGTTTATGAGGCTCTTGTGGATGGAAGGATGGATGAAACGGATCAGCTGGCATTTCAGAAGGGACTTGATATCGGGGATGAAAAGCCTGCGCTTCCGGCCGTACTTAAGATTCTGAAAAAGGGGGAGCGCTCTCTGGTGGAAATCACCGTGACAGAGGGGCGGTTTCACCAGGTGAAGCGCATGTGCCGGGCCGTGGGAAAGCCTGTACTTGCGTTAAAAAGGATTTCCATGGGAACGCTGCGTCTCGATGAAGCTCTGGCCGAGGGGGCTTACCGCCCGCTGACCGAAGAGGAGATCAGGAGAATAAAAGAATGTTAGAAAAGATAGAAGCAGTTATTTTTGATCTGGATGGAACGCTGGTAGACTCTATGTGGGTGTGGAATGAACTGGATCTGGAATTCCTGGGAAAATACGGTTATTTTCCCACAGAAGAAATGCAGAGAAAAATCGAGGGGATGAGTTTTACTGAAACTGCCCTTTTTTTCAGAGACTACTACCATCTGGAAGAATCAGTAGAAGAAATACAGGCAACCTGGAACCGGATGGCCGAAGAGAAATACCGCTCTTTGGTACAGTTGAAGCCGGGCGCCAGAGAATTTCTGGAAGTATTAAAAGAAAAAAAGATTCCGGCGGGAATTGCCAGCAGCAACAGCAGGGCTCTCATAGACGCAGTTCTGGAGGGCCAGAAGATAAACGGTTATTTTTCTTCCATCCGCACCGGATGCGAGGTGGGGAAGGGAAAACCGGAGCCGGATATTTATCTTAAAGTGGCGGAAGATCTGGCGGCAGCCCCGGAACATTGTCTCGTTTTTGAAGATGTCCCTATGGGGATCCTGGCAGGAAAACGGGCCGGTATGACGGTCTGTGCCGTGGAAGATGATTTCTCTGCGCCTCAGAGAGAAAAAAAGCGGGCCATGGCGGATCATTACATAGAAACTTACAGAGAGCTTTTGAAAGAAATGACAGAGGGATAGGATGAAGGGTTTTTTACCAACGACAACAGAAGAGATGAAAGAGCAGGGGATCACGCAGCTGGATTTCATTTACGTAAGCGGAGATGCGTATGTGGATCATCCCTCCTTCGGGATGGCGATCATTACCCGGGTACTGGAAAGCAGGGGCTATACGGTGGGCGTGATCGCCCAGCCGGACTGGCGGGATGAAAAAAGCATTCAGATCCTGGGGCGTCCCAGACTGGCTTTTCTGGTCTCTTCCGGAAATATGGATTCCATGGTCAATCATTATACAGTTTCAAAAAAACGCCGGTCAGTGGACGCTTATTCTCCCGGGGGAAAGATGGGGCTTCGTCCGGACCGGGCGGTGATCGTTTACAGTAATCTGATCCGGAAGGTGTATCACAGCGTTCCGGTTATCCTGGGCGGCATTGAGGCAAGTCTGCGCCGGATGGGGCATTATGATTACTGGGAGGATCGGGTGCGCCGCAGTATTCTTCTGGATTCCGGTGCAGATCTTATCTCCTACGGTATGGGGGAACATTCTGTTGTAGCCGTGGCAGATGCGCTCCAGGCCGGCCTTCCGGTGGAATCGCTCACTTTTATTCCGGGCACGGTATACCGCTGTAAAGAAACAGATCATCTCTTTGAGCCTGAATTTCTGCCTTCTTTTGAAGAAATATGCCAGGACAGGAAGGCTTATGCGAGAAGTTTTCTGACCCAGTATGAAAATACAGACTTCATGCAGGGAAAGACGCTGGTAGAAGACTACGGGAATCAGGGGTATGTGGTTCAGAATCCGCCCTCGGAGCCACTCACAACCCAGGAGATGGATGACGTGTATGCACTTCCTTACATGCGCAGATGGCACCCGTCTTATGACCGGGAAGGAGGAATTCCGGCTTTCCAGGAAATTAAATTCAGTCTGACCAGCAACAGGGGCTGTTTTGGCGGCTGCAGTTTCTGTGCACTTACCTTTCATCAGGGACGGATCGTGCAGGTCAGAAGCCATGACTCTCTTCTGGCTGAAGCAGAAGAACTGACAAAAGAACCGGATTTTAAGGGTTATATCCATGATGTGGGAGGACCTACTGCTGATTTCAGACATCCCTCCTGTAAAAAACAGCTGAAAAAGGGAGTCTGTCCGAAGCGCCAGTGCCTTTTTCCGGAACCCTGCCCCAATCTGGAGGCAGATCACAGAGATTATGTGGAGCTTCTGAGAAAACTGCGCAGTCTTCCGAAAGTAAAAAAAGTATTTATCCGTTCCGGAATCCGTTTTGATTATGTGATGGCAGATAAAGATCCGGCCTTTTTAAAGGAACTGGTGAATCATCATATCAGCGGTCAGCTCCGTGTAGCACCGGAACACGTATCCGAACAGGTCCTCCGGTATATGGGGAAACCTTCCCATCCGGTGTATGAAAAGTTTCTGCAGGCATTTGAGCCTGTCTCTTATACACATCTCCGAGCCCACGAGACCGTACTAGATCTCGT
>URYM01000213.1 GCA_900552095.1 uncultured Blautia sp.
ATCTAGTACGGTCTCGTGGGCTCGGAGATGTGTATAAGAGACAGGCACTGGCATGCAGGCCGCAGATTCTGATTGCCGATGAGCCGACGACAGCCCTGGATGTGACAATTCAGGCACAGATTCTGGATCTGATCCGGGAGATGAATGAGGAGATGGATACGTCTGTTTTGTTTATTACCCATGATCTCGGGGTGGTCAGTGAGCTGTGTGATACGGTGATCGTTATGTACACGGGGCGGATCGTGGAGCAGGCGCCGGTGCGGGAACTGTTCCGGGAGCCGAAACATCCTTATACAGAGGGGCTGCTGGCAGCAATTCCGCGGATTACAAAGGAGAGGGATTCTCTGGTGGCGATCGAAGGTATGGTACCCAATCCCACAGAGAAGATTGAAGGCTGCAGTTTCAGCCCCAGATGCCCCTATGCCACAGAACAGTGCCGGAAGGCGGAGCCTCCGGAGATCATCCTCTCAGAGGCGCGTCGTGTGCGGTGCTGGCGTTATGCGGGACAGGGAGAAAACGCGGACGGAAAGAAGGAGGAGTAGCCCATGGCAGCAGCAGAAAAAGAAGTACTGATGCAGGCTGAGCACATCAAGGTATATTTTAAAGGAAAAGATAAGAAATCCGGCGCCGTGAAGGCGGTGGATGATGTGAGTTTTTCCATTATGAAAGGCGAGACCTTCGGCGTGGTAGGAGAGAGCGGCTGCGGAAAAAGTACGCTGGGGCGGACGCTGATCCGTCTGGAGCAGCCCACAGAGGGACATATTTTTATGCATGGTGAAGATATTGCTTCCCTGAAAGGGCCTGCACTCAAAGAAATGAGGAAGAAGGCTCAGATCATTTTTCAGGATCCGTCGGCCTGTTTAAATCCCAGACGTACGGTGAAGCAGATTTTAATGGAGCCTTTTGTGATCCATAAAATGGCGAAGGAAGAGGACGTGGAAGCACGGATCCTGGAACTTTTGAAGCTGGTGGGACTGGATGAGTACCATCTGAGCAGATATCCCCATGAACTTTCCGGGGGACAGAAGCAGAGAATAGGGATTGCCCGGGCTCTGGCGCTGAAGCCGGAGATCATTATCTGCGATGAAGCGGTATCGGCACTGGATGTGTCTGTGCAGGCGCAGGTCCTGAATCTTTTGCAGGAGTTAAAAGAGAAACTGGGACTGACTTACTTTTTTATTTCTCATAATCTGAACGTGGTCTATCAGGTCAGTGACCGGGTTGGCGTGATGTACCTGGGAAGAATGGTGGAGATTGCAGATTATGATCAGCTCTATGAGAAGCGGTATCATCCTTACACGGAGGCGCTGCTCTCGGCAATTCCTCAGGTAGATCAGGAAGAAGCTTCCGAGAGGATCCATCTGAAAGGAGAGGTTCCCAGCCCTTCTGATCCGCCTTCTGGATGTCATTTCCATACCAGGTGCCCGAGGGCATGTGAAAAATGCCGCCAGGAGGTTCCTGAACTTACAGAAGTGGAGAAGGGACATTTTGTTGCCTGCCATCTGTTCAGTGACAGATAGCGGAAAAATTTTTGGAGATTCTGCCGCAGAGACGGTATCTCAATATATATTAACAGGAGGAAACGTTATGAAAAAGAAGCTTTTGGCCATGGTAATGTGCCTGACGATGGTATTTGGCCTGGCAGGCTGCGGTGGCGGCGGCGACGCAAAGGACGGAGCAGACGCTGCGGGAAGTGCAGATGCCGGAAACAGCACAGTAGTGGTGGCAATCGGCGCGGGTTTTTCCACCCTGGATCCCGGATATGTGTATGAGAAGTATCCGCCGGTAGTTGTGAATGCCTGCTATGAGAACCTGTTTAAATTTTACACCAATGACGGTGCTCCGGAACCCTGTCTGGCAGACAGTTATGAGTTTTCCGAGGACAATCTGACTCTGACGGTAAAATTAAAGGAGAATGTCACTTTTGCCAGCGGCAACAAGATGACTTCGGCGGACGTACTTTTCAGTATTAACCGCTGTAAAAATCTGCAGGGAAATCCTTCCTTTATCTGTGATACGATCGAGAGTATGGAGGCGCCGGATGATTATACCGTTGTTTTCCATCTGACCCAGCCCGACAGTGCAATCTTATCTAAGCTGACTTACAGTTCTCTGGCCGTTCTGGACAGCCAGGTGGTAAAAGAAAACGGTGGAACGGACGCAGAAGATGCATCCAGCACAGATACAGCTCAGAAGTATCTGGATACCACCAGCGCAGGTTCCGGTATGTATGTGATGACCAGCTACATTCCCGATCAGGAGATTGTTCTGGAGAAAAATGAGAACTACTGGGGCGAGAGCACCAATGTGGATAAGTACATTATTAAGATCCAGCCGGATTCCAACACGCAGATGATGACACTTTCTTCCGGCGATATTGATGTGGCGATGAACATGACGGATGATACCATGGCGGAACTGGAAGGAAATGAAAATGTCACACTGATCAATGCGGCGACGAAGACAGTGGGCTTCCTGATGATGAACATGAACGAGCAGTACGGCGGTCCGGTTTCTGATCCCAAGGTACAGCAGGCAATCCGCAAAGCTATGGATTATACCGGCGTTCAGACTATCTGCGGAGCAGGAACAGTAACTCCTTATTCTGTGATCCAGTCCGGATTTATGGGAAGCAAGGGGGAGCGGCCTGCAGGCTATACCAATCTGGAGGAGGCAAAAGCACTCCTGGCAGAAGCCGGATATCCGGATGGATTTGATATTGACCTGACTGTGTGCGATCTTGATATGGAAGGAATTCTGCTCACAGATCTGGCTCAGAAGGTAAAATCTGACCTGGCTCAGATCGGAATCAATGTCAACATTGTATCTCAGCCCTGGGCTGCAGGTTACGGCGATGCTTACCGGGATGGAACCCTTGGATTTACCGTGATGTACTGGGGGATTGACTATAATGATCCCAATGTACAGCTGGAGTTCCTGCCGGGAAGCAGTGTGGGCGTGAGAGCAGGATGGACGGCAGAGATGGATCCGGAACTGGCAGCGCTCTACGAAGAGGCGATGAACGCCACCGATACGGAGGCAAGAATTGCAGTGCTGGAGAAAATTCAGGATGCGACTTATGAGTCCGGTCCTTTCCTTATGATCGCGCAGGCTCCGGCCCATATCGGTTATAATAACCGTCTGGACGGCGTGGCGATCTCAGATCCCTATGCGCTGGATCTGACTCAGATCTCTCTGAAATACGGGAATGCCGGGA
>URYM01000214.1 GCA_900552095.1 uncultured Blautia sp.
AGATCTAGTACGGTCTCGTGGGCTCGGAGATGTGTATAAGAGACAGGCCTCTTCCTTCGTCATCAGCTTCAGCGTCACAGGCGCCAGCATGATATTTTCTTTCACTGTCTTATGGGGAAACAGATTAAACTGCTGGAATACCATGCCGATCTTCTGACGATGCTTGTCGATATCCACACTCTTGCTGGTTATATCCACTCCCTCAAAGAAAATCTGGCCGCCAGTGGGAACCTCAAGCAGATTGAGAGACCGCAAAAAAGTGGATTTTCCGGAACCGGACGGTCCTATGATCGCTACCACTTCTCCCCTTCGGATATCTGTGGTAATTCCATCCAGTACCTTATTGTTTCCAAAATATTTTTTCAAATCCTTAACCTGGATCAGTACTTCTCTTTTATCGCTCATTCTTTCTCAGCCTCCTCTCCAGTCTTGTCATAAAGAAGGTCAGTAGCATGGTCAGCGCCAGGTAAATCACAGCTGCTGCCAGCAGGGGAAGTACCGCATCAAAAGTACGGCTCTGGATTACCATAACTGCTTTTGTCAGATCCTGTACTCCGATATAGCCAATGATAGCCGTTTCTTTTACCAGCACGATCATCTCGTTTACCAGAGCGGGCAGCACATTTTTAAACGCCTGAGGCATCACGATCAGCCACATGGTCTGACGGGAGCTTAAGCCGAGACTTCTCCCCGCTTCTGTCTGTCCATTATCGATCGCCATAATTCCGGAGCGGACAATCTCTGCCACGTATGCACCGGAGTTGATACCAAAGGCAATACCGCCTACTACAATCTGATTCATATTCACAGACCCAAATACCACCAGGTACATAAAGAGGATCTGGATCATGCTGGGGGTACCTCGAATGATCGTCAGATATACTTTACAAATCACATTTAAAATCTTAAAATTCCCGTTTCTCTCATGAGAAGAGCGGATAATAGCAACCAGAAATCCAATGATCACACCGATCAAAAGCGCAAGAAGTGTTACCAGGATCGTCACCTTCAGGCCATTTAGCAGCCACATCCACCTGTCATCTTTAATAAAATTCAGGTAAAAATCATTACCGAACTCCTGCAGGGATTCCATAAAATTCATAATTTTTCCCTTCTCCTTTCGTCAGAAACAGGGCTGTTGGCAAAATGTCAGCAACCCCGTTCTTCTTTTCTCTTATTTTATTTTCTTACAATAACAACCTGTGTTGCATTTGCGTAAGTATCGGAGAAGTCCGCATTCTCCAGACGCTCCTCTGTAACCGTCATACCTGCAGCTCCGAAATCTGCTTTTCCGGAAGCAATGGTAGGCAGAATGGAATCAAATTCCATATCCTGGATTTCCAGCTCATATCCCAGTCTATCGCAGATTGCTTTGGAGATATCAGCATCAATACCTACAACAGAATCTCCCTCATAGTACTCCCAGGGCTCAAACTCCGCATTGGTAGCCATCACCAGTTTTCCGTTGGGATATTCCGTTCCTTCCGGAGTTTCATATACATAACTTCCCGGATCTCCCACATAATTGTTGATGATCTTATCCAGGGTTCCATCTTCCTTCAGCTCTTTTAAAGCGCTGCTTAACTTATCTTTCAGCTCTGTATTGCCTTTTTTCACTGCCAGTGCGTACTGCTCTTCCTCAAACAGTCCTTCGATCACTTTCAGATCATCATTGGCCTCCACAAATTTTGCAGCCGGCTGAGAATCAATCACAACACAGTCCAGCTTTCCTGCCTTTAATGCCTGAACTGCCGCCGCTCCTTTGGGGAAACGCTGCATCTGGCTGTCTTCCTTAACGATATCGCTGCAGGTCAGATCGCCGGTGGTTCCGCTCTGTACACCAATCGTCAGATCTGCCAGATCTTCCTGAGAAGTGATCTCTACCTTTGCCGCACTGTCATCTGCTTTATCTTCTTTCTTCTCACCGCCGCAGGCTGCCATAGACACCATCATTGTTCCTGCCAGAAACAGGGACGCATATTTCTTCCAAGCTTTCATTTTTATCCTCCTCATGTGTTGCATATTTATGCAAATCTGAGTCTTATTATAGCAGTTATTTCCCAAATTGCAACCTGCATTTTCCACAAATATAAGGATTTTTTCTTTTTCTCCCTGTATATTTTTTATTTTTATGCATTCTCAGCGTCATATACCTGAATAACTGCCGAGATTTTATGCACCATAGACATACTCCTGAGTACCGTGAGGGCATCCTGGAAATACTGTTCTTCCACTTCGTCTGTGACGAAGACCAGTTCCGCCTCCCCCTCTTTTCTCACCTGCTTCTGGATCATCTGGGAAATTCCCACCTGATTGCCCGCAAATACCTGGGTAATTCCCGCCAGAACACCACAGCGGTCCTCGACCTTCATGCGAAGGAAATATTTATGACGGGCTTCTTCCGGACGCTTGATGGGAAGTTCTTTATAACAGGTGCAGCTGATACGCCCGCAGCAGCCGTGCAGAAGATTTCTTACCACATCAAATACATCACCTGCCACTGCACTGGCCGTAGGCATCTCCCCTGCTCCTCTTCCAAAGAACATGGCATCCTGCACTGCATCTCCCACCACAAAAATTGCATTATAACTGTCATTGACAGAGGCAAGCGGGTGTGCCCTGGGAATCAGCATGGGATGGACTCCCACCTCAATTCCGCTTTCGGTATTTTTAGCCATCCCCAGAAGTTTGATCACACATCCCAGTTCTCCGGCATATTGAATATCCTTCGCCGTAATTCCGGTGATTCCTTCTGTGACCACATCGGCAAAAGTCACCCTGGAATTGAAAGCGATCGATGCCAGGATCGCCATCTTTCTTCCTGCATCCAGCCCTTCCACATCCGCAGTGGGATCACTTTCCGCATACCCCAGTCTGGTAGCCTCTGCCAGCGCTTCTTCAAACTCCATTCCTTCCTGGGTCATCTTAGTCAGAATGTAGTTCGTCGTGCCGTTTACAATTCCCATAATTTCCTGAATTCTATTTCCCGCCAGGCACTGCTTCAGCGGACGGATAATCGGAATCCCGCCTCCTACTGCTGCTTCAAAAAGGAGATCACAGCCTTTTTCCTTTGCCGTATCCAGAAGTTCTTTTCCATGCTCTGCCAGCAGATCCTTGTTGGCCGTGACTACGTGCTTTCCGGCTCTCAATGCCTCCAGAATATAGGTTCTGGCCGGCTCGATCTTTCCCATCAGCTCAATCACAATCTGTATCTGAG
>URYM01000215.1 GCA_900552095.1 uncultured Blautia sp.
TCTGTGTACCGAATCATATAAAAACAGAAAATGCCTGTCACCAGAATCTGACCGATCATCTTCTGCCAGGGAAGCAGTCCGTCCGATCTTCTCAAAACCACTTTCAGATAATCATCCAGAAAACCGATCAGGCCAAATCCCAGGGTAAGAAAAAGTACCGGAATGATCTTGGGATAATCCTTCACGTAAATGAGCGATGTGACAAGCACCGCCAGAAGAAAGATGATTCCTCCCATGGTGGGAGTTCCCGCCTTTTTCAGATGCGATTTTACTCCGTCCTCCCGCTCTGTCTGGGAGGCTTTCAGCCTGCGCAGAAACGGGATCAGCACCGGTCCCAGGGCCAGGCTGACTGCAAAGGAAATCAGTACCGGTATCACTACTTTAAAATCCATAATCCACCTCGTATGTATTCTTATTCCGTTTTATACCTGTAAGTATAAAACCTTTTCCCCCATTAATCAACTGTTTTATCAATACCCAGATAGGGGAGCACATTTTCAAAAATCCTTCTTATCACAGGAGCGGCCACCGTTCCTCCGTAATAAACACCCTGAGGATCGTGGATCACACAGAGGCCCAGGATCTTCGGATCCTCCGCCGGGGCAAATCCCAGGAAGGAAGAAATGTAACGGTTCGCGCTTCTGGGAAGCGTCTGGGAGGTCGCCGTCTTTCCCCCTACGGAATATCCTTCAACAGCCGCATTTTTCCCGGATCCCTCGGAGACCACGTGCTCCAGAATATCCCGCACCTGACGGGACGTCTCCTCCGACACCACATGCTCCCGCTTTCCATAGGAAAAAGTCTCTATCACATTACCTTCCCCGTCCTCTGCCCGCACTCCAAAATGGGGTGTCACCCGGGTCCCCCCGTTAATCAGAGAACTCACTGTCGCCGCCAGCTGAACCGGCGTGATCTGAAAAGACTGGCCAAAGGAAATCGTAGCCAGCTCCACATTTCCGATATTCTCCTTTTTGTGCATGATCGTAGATGCCTCTCCAGGAAGATCGATCCCGGTTTTCTCCAGAAGGCCAAACTGTTCAAAATATTCATAATACCGCTCGGCTCCCAGGCGGAGCCCCACATCAATGAAGACTGGATTGCAGGAATTTTCCGCTCCCTGGAGGAAGGTTTCACTTCCGTGTCCCGTCCGCTTATGGCAGTGGATCCGCCTGTCATCCACGATCCGAAAACCCGGACAGGAGAAGGTGTCATTTAAAGATACCACCCCCGCCTCAAGTCCCGCGGCCATGGTAATGATCTTGAACGTGGATCCCGGTTCGTACGTATCATTCATACAGGGATTTCTCCACATCTGATTCAGAAGATCCTGTTTTTCTTTCCCGTCCATCCCTTCCAGACTCTGCCCCGTATTCAGCTCAAAGGGATTGTTCAGATCAAATTCCGGAACATTGACGCAGGCATAAATCTCTCCGTTCTGCGGATTCATCAGCAAAATGGACACCCGCTCGGCCTGCTTCTCCTCCATGACCCGAAGCGCCTCCTGCTGAGCATAAAGCTGTATATTGCTGTCCAGGCTGATATGGAGGTCATATCCCGCTGCCGGCTCCACCCTTTTTTCTCCCGCCCCGTCAAGTTCTACCCCTCTTGCATCCGTAAAAGTCAGAATCTTCCCGTTGATCCCCTGCAGAATCTCGTCGTACTTTACCTCCAGGCCGATAATCCCCTGGTTATCCCCTCCGGTAAATCCCAGAACTTTAGAAGCCAGCGACCCGCAGGGATAATAGCGCCGGAAATCTTCGTCCACTTTTACACCGTCCAAATGGTAAGCGCGGATCTTATCCCCTACTTCCTTCTCCACATTCGTCTTCACCCTCTCAATAGAAGAAACTTTTTCCACACGCTTTCGCGCCGTTTCCTCCGTAATCCCCAATTCCTTTACCAACATATCCACAACAGCCTCCGGATCCCGGATCTGACTGTGGATTACCGAAACAGTACAGACTGTCTTATTGGCCGCCAACACTGTTCCATTGGCATCTATGATCTTTCCCCGAGCTGCCTTAATCTCCCGCTCTCTCTGATGCAGTTCATCTGCTTTTTCCGCATAATAATCAGACTGAAATACCATCAGATATACCAGCCGCCCGGCCAGTCCCAGCAAAAGACCGCTGCACACGGTGAAGATCACCAGTATTTTTTTCTTATTATACGTTTTATTGCGGCGCATAAAGATCCCCCGGGGAAATTCCATTCTCACTGTAGTGTATGGCATTTTCCCCGGGGGTATTACTGTTATTGCAGAGTCAGTCCCTCTTCATTTGTCAGCCCGTTGCCTTCAAAAGTACTGTTCAGCACATTTCCGTTCTGACCGCCCTCCAGAGGCGCCGGAATATTGGGATTGCCCAGCGTATTCTGGCTCTCCTGGCTGCTCTCCGGCTCTGCATCGGAACTGTTTCCTCCGTTCCCTCCGCTCTCCGGCTCCGCGTCAGAACTGTTTCCTCCATTTCCACCGCTCTCCACAACAGATCCATTTCCACCGTTTCCGCTTCCAGTATCCTGAGCGCCGGCATTTTCTTCTTCCGTTTTCTTCTGCTCATCGGGATAAATATTCATATAAGGAAGGATCTCCGTCAGAATCTGATTCGTCAGTTCCGCCGGAACCTTACTGTTCTCCTGGCTGGGCAGGTTCGGCTCATCGATCACCACGTAGACAACCACCTGGGGATCATCAAGGGGCACAAATCCTACAAAAGATACAAGATAACGCTGATCGGAACGGGGATACTTCTCCGCCGTACCGGTTTTTCCTCCCATGGTATATCCCTTTACTTTGGCTCTCGTCCCGGTTCCGCCTTTCTCCACAACAGAAGACATGTACTCTTTTACAATATCGCTGATCTCCTGGGAAACAACCTGCTTCTCCAGAACGGGTTCAATATTTTTCACCACTGCGCCGTTCTCATCCAGAATCTTGCTCACCACATGGGGTTTATAATAATATCCGCCGTTTACCAACGCACAGATCGCTGTGCTCTCCTGGATCATCGTACAGGTAAACGTCTGGCCGAAAGAAGAGGTTGCAAGCTCCACAGCTCCCATATTTTCCACTTCATGGGTAATTCCAGAAGACTCTCCGGGCAGGTCGATTCCTGTCTTGACACCCATGTTAAACTCTTCCAGCGTCTTGGCCAGCTCTGCCGCGCCCATCCGCCTGTCTCTTATACACATCT
>URYM01000216.1 GCA_900552095.1 uncultured Blautia sp.
TCCGAAAACCCTTGATTTTAAAGGGTTTTTCAGACTTCTTTTACATGGAGTAGACGGGAGTCGAACCCGTGTCCAAAAATCCATCCCTTGTCCTTCTACTATCATAGCTGATTCTTTCGGATTCCCCCCGGCAGACGGCAAGTCAGCAGCCTTCTGCCATCGGTAGCTTCATCATACGCCCGCGCGGGCAAAGCTTACCGCACGTCGTTTCTCACATAGTCGATGCCGGGATCTTAAGGTGTGAGTGCCCTAAGGCCGACAAGCTGCATTTAGGCAGCTACTGCTAAATTATCTTCAGCGTTTAAATTTAAATTCCAGCTTTTAACGCAGTGCCGGAGTCTGCGGATAGCTTCTCCAACTTCAGAATCCCTGTCGAAACCTTGACTACCCCGAAATTGTTACACAGACAGTATAACAAAGGCCGCGCCATCTGTCAATACAGGTTTTTCACTTTAAAGTCTCTCTCGGCCTCCCGGCGCTGATCCTTCTTTGCGATATCCTGGCGCTTATCATAAAGTTTCTTTCCCTTTGCCAGACCGATCTCCACTTTCACCAGTCCATGCTTAAAATACACCTGAAGAGGGACCAGAGTATATCCCTTCTCTGCAATCTTTCCTTCCAGCTTGCGAATTTCTTCCCGATGCAGCAGAAGCTTTCTCACCCGAAGAGGATCCTTATTAAAAATATTTCCCTTCTCGTAGGGGGAAATATGCATTCCATAAATAAAAATTTCTCCATTTTCAATGCGCAGAAAGGACTCCTTCACACTGCATTTTCCCATACGAAGAGCTTTTACCTCTGTTCCGGCAAGCGCAATGCCTGCCTCATACTTCTCTTCTATAAAATAATCATGGTACGCCTTTTTGTTATTGGCAATTAAGCGTCCGCCTGTCTCTTTCGCCATACTTTACTCCTTACGCTAATACAAAATCAATCGTTCTGGAATCCAGATCCGTCTGCAGTACCTTCACTTTCACCGGCTGCCCCAGTGTATATACCCTTCCTGTCTTTTCTCCCACCAGACGGTAATTCTCCTCCTCATATGCATAATAGTCATCCTTCAGACTGTTCATGTGCACCAGCCCTTCCACTGTATTGGGAAGTTCTACATAAAATCCCCATCCTGTCACACCGGAGATTACACCGGAAAAAGTCTGTCCCAGAAAATAACTCATATATTCTGTCTTTTTCAGTTTCACTGTTTCCCGCTCTGTCTCCTCGGCCCTCCGCTCCATAGCAGAAGCCTGAGCCGAAACCTCTTCCAGAATGCCTGCATAATGTTGAATCTTCTCCTGATCCATCCGCCCCCGCAATGTATCTTTGATAATCCGGTGGATCTGCAGATCCGGATATCTCCGGATCGGGGAAGTAAAATGACAGTAATGCTTTGCCGCCAAGCCAAAATGCCCGCTGCATCCGGTTGTATACCGGGCCTGCTTCATTGACCGCAGCAAAAGCCGGCTGATCAGCGGTTCTGACGGATCTCCTTCTATCTTCTTTAAGATCTTCTGAATCTCCAGAGGCTCAATTTCCTCCCCTGCCTTCTTCACCCGGATGCCCTGACTTCTGATAAAAGCAAGCACCCCCTCCATCTTCTCCATATCCGGATTCTCATGGGTGCGGTAAACAAAAGGAATCTCTTTTCTGCAGAACTCTTCCGCTACTGTCTCATTTGCCAGCAACATAAAATCCTCAATAATCCTGGTAGCCGTATTCGCTTCATAAGCCTGAATCTCTACCGGACGCCCCGTCGGACTTAATTTTACCTTGCTTTCTAGGAAATCAAAGTCAATCGCTCCCCGGCGCTTTCTCTTTTTCCGCAGCAATTTGGAGAGGCGCTCCATCTTCCGGAACAGGGGAACCAGCTTTTTAAATTCCCGGATGCGCTCCTCATCTCTGTCCTCCAGAATCTCTTTTACCTGTGTATAAGACATCCTCTTTGTTACTCTTATGACCGTCTCTGCAATTTTATGACTGACCACATTGCCTTTCGTGTCAATATCCATCAAACAGCTTAAAGCAAGGCGATCCTCTCCCTCATTAAGAGAACAGATTCCATTGGAAAGTCTCTGAGGCAGCATGGGAATTACCCGATCCACCAGATAAACAGAGGTTCCTCTCTTTTTGGCCTCCCGATCCAGAGCACTGTTCTCCTGCACATAATTGCTCACATCTGCAATGTGCACACCGAGATGATAGAGGTCACCTTCTTTGGTAAGGGAAATGCCGTCATCCAGATCTTTTGCATCTTCCCCGTCAATGGTGACAACCACCCAGTCACGAAGATCCAGCCTTCCCTGAAAATCTCCTTCCTGCACCTGTTCCGGAACCCGTTCTGCCTGGCGAACCACACGCTCGGGAAACTCCATGGGAAGTCCGCTGCTTCTGGCGATCGAGAGCACATCCACCCCTGCATCTCCCGCATTTCCCAGAATTTCCGTGACTCTTCCCCTGGGACTTTTTCCCTTGCAATACCCGGTAATAGCTGCCACTACCTTCTGCCCTTCCTTTGCCTCCCTGGTATCTTCTGCCGGAATATATACCTCCATCAGCAGTCTCTCATTGTCCGGCACTACGATCCCGGCCCGGCCGCAGCGCTCATACGTTCCGACCACCTCGCTGATTCCCCTGCTTATAACCCGAACAATACGCCCTTCCCGGCGGCGTCCTTTTTTCAGCGACTCCGGAATCACTTCTACCTGATCCAGATGATACGCCTCCCCCTGCTTCCCTTCCTGAATAAACAAATCTTCCTCCAGGCTTTCTGCTTCCACAAATCCAAACCCTCTCGGATGAGCCAGAAAGGTTCCCTGTATCACCTGCTTTTCTTCCTCCTCAGAGAGTTTCTTCTCTGCCCTGCGATACAATCCCCGCTTACTGCAGGTGATCTTCCCTTCTTCTTCCAGCGCGTCCAGCACCTGCAGAAGATCCTTTCTTTTCCCTTTTGGAATCTGCAGAAGTGCTGCCATGTCCTTCGCCCGCATGGGATGATAGTTTTTGGAACAAATCAGTTCCAAAATCATTTTCTTTCTGTTTTTTAATACTTTTTTATTCACATTTACACCTTTTTCTTATAGACAAAAGGCACTCTTGGTTCATCCAAGAGCGCCGGTTTTCTTAGAAATTCATATTCAATACTACCTGTCTCTTATACACATCTCCGAGCCCACGAGACCGTACTAGATCTCG
>URYM01000217.1 GCA_900552095.1 uncultured Blautia sp.
TACGGTCTCGTGGGCTCGGAGATGTGTATAAGAGACAGGCCAATGTACAGCGGGTTTTCGTAACCCTGGCCGCCACAAAATAAACACTCATGGTATAAAAGATTGTCTCCGTGCAGCTCATCATCACCGAGGCGATAAGACCCGTAAGGGAATCCGTTCCATACTGTTTGAAAAGATCCAGAAGCAGTCCTGTGGCCGCACTGGAAGAAAACATGCGCACCACCGTCATGGGTACCAGCTCCGACGGGAAACCAATCCTATCTGTTACCCTTCCCAGAACCTGCGCCAGCATATCGAGAAAACCGGAAGCCCGCAAAATCCCCACCCCGGTCATCAGACCTACCAGCGTGGGCAGGATTTTCACCACCGTTTTCAGCCCCTCGGCCGCCCCCTCCACAAAATCCTCATAAATGTTCCGCTTCATCAGAAGCCCGAACCCTACAATATAAAAAATCACCAGCGGAATCATCATATCAGACAAAAATAAAAGGACCTGCATACTCCGTCTCCGGGAATACCTGTTTATACACTGTATTCCCCGAAACCGAAAATATGCCGGTCCCTTTTCAGGCAGGCCTGCCCGAACCAGTTACAGAATGTCTGATTCTTTTACCTCTTCAATTCCATGTTTTTTCGCATATCCGGTCAGCATCAGAGTCAGCGCCCCGTCTCCCGTTACATTGCAGGCGGTTCCGAAGGAATCCTGCAGAGCGAAAATAGTCAGCATCAGAGCTGTTCCCGTATCATCAAAACCAACCACACTGATAATCAGTCCCAGCGACGCCATGACGGTTCCTCCCGGTACACCCGGGGCTCCGATGGCGAAGATCCCCAGCAGAATGCAGAACAGAACCATCGTTCCCACAGAAGGAAGTTTTCCGTACAGCACCTGGGAAACTGTCATCACAAAAAACACTTCCGTGAGCACCGATCCGCACAGATGAATATTGGCAAAAAGCGGAATCCCGAAGTTCACCAGATCTTTTCTCAGAATCTTTGATTTTCCTGCACTTTCCAGCGCAATGCCCAGGGTGGCTGCACTGGACATGGTCCCCACTGCGGTCAGATATGCCGGCCCATAGTAGCGGAGAACTTCTCTGGGATCTTCCCCGGAATAAACTCCGGCCAGACCATAGAGCAGCGCCAGCCATATAAAGTGGCCGACCATAACAAGAACCACTACCAGAAGAAATACCGGGAGCTGCTTTGTGATCGTTCCTTCATAAGCCAGACCGCAGAAGGTGCAGGCGATAAAGAAGGGAAGAAGCGGTATTACAACTCTGGACACCACACCCAGGATCATTTTCTGAAATTCTTCCAGGATCTGAGTGACTGACCGCGCCTTTGTCCAGGTGGCAGAAAGTCCCACCAGCACAGAGAATACCAGTGCGCTCATTACAGTCATGATGGGATCGATCTCCAGATTAAACAGAAGTTCCGGAGCTTTTTTCAGCCCCTCTGCCGCCGACTCGATAGACAGATGGGGAATGATCCCGTAGCCTGCTCCCATAGAAAACAGCGCCGCCCCCACAGAAGAGACGTAAGCCAGAAGCAGAGCCACACCCAGGATCCGGGACGCATTATTTCCCAGGCGGGTGATAGACGGTGCGATAAACCCGATGATGATCAGGGGCACGCAGAAGGTGATCAGCGATCCCAGAAGATTCTTTGCAGTAAGGATCACCTGCATAACCGTTTCATTGGCCGCCAGTCCCACCAGAATGCCCAGAACAACTCCGGCCAGCAGACGGAACGGCAGACTTTTTACAATTTTTTTCATAGTAACCTCCCTCTTATTTTTTTGCTAATAATATCACATATTTTTCTTTAACTCAATGTATTTTATGATATACTCAAGACAAAGAACACCGCAAAGGAGGTCTCCGGTATGCAGGAACCAAGTATCAAAGAATTATTAAACAAAACCTTCTGGCGCAATCAGGTTATGGTCACGGTGGGCGCATTTATCTTTGCTCTCCCCTACTGCATGATCATGAACCCCATGAACCTTTACGCCGGAAACTTCAACGGAGTCGCTTCGCTGATCCAGACACTTCTTCTCCGTTTTACCCCGCTGGATCTTCCTCCTTCCGTGAACTTAAGCGGTATTATCTTATTCTGTATCAACATCCCTCTGCTGGCTCTGGCCTGGTTCGGCCTAAGCAAGCGCTTCTTTGTAAAAACTGTGATCACAACTTTTACAATCTCCTTTTTTCTGTCCGTGATCCCCACACCGGCAGAGCCAATCATCACAGACCGCCTTACCGCCGTACTGGTGGGCGGCGTGATCGCCGGATTCGGTTCCGGAACAATCCTGCGCTACGGGAGTTCCGGCGGAGGCCTGGATATCGTCGGCATGTACGGAACCAAGAAGAATCCTAATTTCAGCATCGGCAAAGCTGTCCTGATCACAGCTTCCGTTGTCTTCTCCTGCTGTCTTTTATTATATGATTTTGAAACCGTCGTTTATTCTGCAATCTTCACCGTGACCAGCTCCACCATGCTGGACCGCACGCATTATCAGACTGTAAAAGTTGCCGCGATCATCTTCACCCATACCCCGGAAGTCAGCACCGTCATCACCGATGAACTGCACAGAGGCGGCACCAAATGGAAGGGCACGGGCATCTACAGCGGTGAAGAAATGTATGTCTTTATGACCATTATCTCCCGGTACGAATCCAACCGGCTGAAGCGCCGGGTTCACGAGATCGATCCGCATGCCTTCATGGCCTACTACAAGGTAAGCGAAGTGGAAGGTTACTTCCAGGCACATCTGGAAAGCAAATAAACCAGGATTTTAAAAAAAGGATCCTCCGCCGCAGCGGATGGATCCTTTTTCATTTGCCTGATATAGTTATCAAATTTTAATAGGCTTCCTCTATCTCTACAGGAACTCCCTGAGGCTTCTGGCTGTAGCCGTGAGCCTCCTCCAGCATCATATCTTTTACCTTCATCAGACGAATCTGGGTACTTCTCTCATTCTCGTCTAACTTCATGGTAATGTATTTGATATTCTTCTGCGCCTCCGGAATGATCACGTGTTCCAGCGCATTTACACGGCGGCGGGTCTTCTCGATTTCCGCAGCCATCCTGTCTCTTATACACATCTGACGCTGCCGACGATCTTACGCGTGTAGATC
>URYM01000218.1 GCA_900552095.1 uncultured Blautia sp.
AAACAGATCCCTGTAAAAAGCTCTCAGAAAACCGAGATCGGACCGGGCAGCCAGATAATAAGCCTTCCCGGCGCCAAAACAATTCTTTGTCACAACCGGAAATCCTCTATAAAAATCTTTCTCATAGACAGAGATTACCTCTGTTCCCTCTTTGGCATGAACCAGATCACACAGGTACTCTGCCGGATAAGATTCCTCTTTATAAAGAAAAGAATTTTCAAACTCAGGACTGGGAGCATCCGTCTCCTCCGGAATGATCCCCAGCACATCCTCCAGGGGATGATGTCCCAAAAAGCAAAGATCCGTCTCATCCACAAGCCCGCTGAAACAGGTAGTCACATAGATTCCGCCTTTTTTTACAAACTCCCGCACACGCTCCGCATATCCGGGTTTGTACATATAATTAAGGGGAGCTGCCACCAGATGATACCCATCCAGCGCCTGGTCCATCCCAATCAGGTCTGTGTCAATCCCCGCTTCCCAGAAAACCTGGTAATGACTGCGCACCCACTCTTCATAATTCAGATCCATTCTCGGACCGGTGGTATGCTCCACTGCCCACCAGTTCTCCCAGTCAAAAAGAATCGCCGCCCGTGCCCTGGTACAGGTTCCTTTTACCAGCTCAGAAAGACGCTCAAGCCGGCTTCCCACTTCTGCCACCTCACGGAAGGTTCTGGTATTACTTCCATTTTTATGATCTACCACGGCTCCGTGGAACTTCTCATATCCCCCCCTGCTTTTTCTCCACTGAAAATACTGCACGGAATCCGCTCCGTGGGCAACGGCCTGCATACAGGACAGCATATGCATCCCCGGTTTTTTCAGCGGATTCTGTCCCCTCCAGTTAATAGAAGAAGGGGAACTTTCCATCATGAGAAATGGCTCCTTTTTCAGGCTCCGCATCAGATTATGTCCTGCCGCCGCGCAGACTGCCGCGGGCACTTCATCTCTTCTCTCATGCCAGAAGGGGTAATTATCCCAGGATACCACATCTATGGATTTCTGGAGTCTCCGATAATCCAGGCCTTTAAAAAATCCCATCAGATTCGTGGTTGCCGGAAGATCGGAAAATTCCCGCACCGCCTGAATCTCCATCTCGGTGAAACGGCTGATCTGTTCTGTAGAAAAACGTCTCCAGTCCAGCTCCAGTGCAGTAACCATACACTCACCCTGCGGGGAAGGACTGTGCACCTGATTCCAATCGGTATACGTGTGACTCCAGAATCCATTCCACCAGGCCTGGTTCAAACTTTCCAGCGTCTTATACTTTTCCTTCAGCCACCGGCGGAATGCCTCCTGACATTTTTCACAGTGACAGGAGGAATCTCCGAAGTTTCCACCCAGTTCATTGGAAATATGCCACAGAATCACATTTTTCTTTTTTCCCAGCCTTCTGGAAAGTTCGCCGTCCAGTGCCCGGATCTTTTCCCTCATCACCGGGGAAGTATAGCAGAAATTGTGACGTTTCCCGGGCCGGTTCTCTGTGCCGTCCGCAGAGACCTGCATAACCTCCGGATATTTTGCCGTCATCCAGTGCGGCATTGCACCGGACGGAGTGGCCAGAACCACCTGAATTCCCTGTTCTCCCAGACGATCCACCATATCTTCCAGCCATGCAAACGTATACCGTCCTTCTTCCGGCTCCAGCGCCGCCCAGGAAAAAATCCCCAGACTCACACAGTTGACTCCGGCCTCCTTCATCAGTCTCAGATCTTCTTCTAATATCTCCGAACTATTCAGCCACTGTTCCGGGTTATAGTCTCCTCCGTGGAGTAAATGTCCTCCTATCATACGCTTTTCTCCTCTTTCCAGTATTGATCATTTCCATTACAAACATCCATGTGCCTTAGTCTATCTTTCTCAGCATAGCAAAATCAAGATTACACCAATCTCCCGCATTTGCTTCTGTATAAATACCTATTTCACAGGTATTATTTGTAACTTCTATTTCATCAATTGTAAATAAATTCCAATTAATATCACTTGTTGTAATCGGAGTATTCAGCTCTGTGCCTCCGAAATTTTTAGCATACATCTGCAAAACTTTCTGTTCTCCATTCGTCATTGCCCATACACTAAACTGATACTTTCCATTTGGAATTCCCTCAAACGTTTTATAAACAGAACAATCATAATCCGAATCATCCCAGAAGGTTAATTTATAATCTCCATCAAATGCATTTCCATACTCTGTTTTTATCGTTCCTTTCTGTGTTACATCACTAAGCCATATATTCCACTGAGATGGCTCAGTCGTAATCTTATCACTTTCAAAGCTGGCATTATCTAATAAATTAGGCATTGGCTTATTCAATACTTTCATTGAATCAAGTGCATTACCCGAAAAATCAAAAAGAGTCATATTATCCCATGTATTTGTAGGTGTCACTGTATCATTCTTATAGTCTACTCCTGCCTGCGTTGCATAAGTACCACCTTCTACAGGAACCCATTCTGGCTCCCAATAAAAATACCCTAATCCTCTTCCCTCCGGTACATTAAGAATAATTGATTCTAAATCATTCATAAATTCTATCTGGCCTTCTGGAGTAGCAGAATAACCGGCTATATTTTGATCTCCTTCAATAAACACGTTGCCATCTTCATCCGCATCTTCCGTTGTCCATGCATATGCTGTCTCAACCACGCATACTTCTTTGTCATAAGTACTGCTCAAATAGTTGAGATTATATTGCAGTCCTTCCATCGTTCCATGCCACATCGGATAATAAGATACCCCTATCACATCAAAATCCAAATCCGGAAATTGTTTTAATAAATTTCCAAACCACCATGTATACAAATCATTTTTTCCACCCTGATCCAAATGCAGAATAATCTTTGTACCTTTCGCTTCGGAATCTCTTACTCCGGCAATTGCCTTTTTTAAAAGCCGTCCTAAATTTTGAAATTGCTCCTCGCTATTCTCTACTTTTCCTTCATCATGCAAAATTCCAGATGAAATCTCATTTCCTACCTGTACCATTTCTGGTACAATTCCTTCCTTCGCAAAATCATTCAGCGTATCCTTCATATACTGATATACCGTTGTTTCTAATTCTGAAAAAGATAATCCTTCCCATGCTTTCGGTTTTATCTGGTTTGCCGGATCTGCCCAAAAATCACTCAGATGAAAATCT
>URYM01000219.1 GCA_900552095.1 uncultured Blautia sp.
TCGTCGGCAGCGTCAGATGTGTATAAGAGACAGTATCTGGAGAGCAGAAGTAAAGGGAAAACATCGGAGGCGATCCGGAAGCTGATGGAGCTGGCTCCGGATACGGCAGTTGTGATCAGGGACGGACAGGAGCGGGAAGTAAAGACAGAGGAAGTGAAAAAAGGAGATCTCCTTCTGATCCGCCCGGGCAGCAGAATTCCGCTGGATGGGATTGTAGAGCGGGGAAGCGGAAGTGTGGATGAGTCCATGCTGACCGGGGAGAGCATACCGGTGGAGAAGACTGCCGGGGACGAGGTGATCGGGGGAAGCATCAATTACGACGGCGCCTTAAGGGTACGGGTTACCCATACGGGTGAAGATACAACACTGGCCAAGATTATCAGGCTGATGGAGGAGGCGCAGGGAAAGAAGGCGCCGATCTCCAAACTGGCGGATAAAGTGGCGGGATATTTTGTACCGGCCGTAATTGCCATTGCATTTCTGGCGGCAGGCGCCTGGGCGGTCGCCGGGCATGATCTGGCTTTTGTGCTGACGGTATTTGTCTGCGTTCTGGTCATTGCCTGCCCCTGCGCGCTGGGGCTGGCTACGCCCACTGCGATCATGGTGGGAACCGGCGTGGGAGCTGGAAATGGAATCCTGATTAAGAGCGGAGAAGCACTGGAGACAGCGCACAGGGTAGATGCGGTGGTTCTGGATAAGACGGGAACTGTGACGGAGGGACGTCCGAAAGTGACAGATATTTATGCGCTGGAGGGGACGGAAGAAGAACTTTTGTGTCTTGCAGCTTCCTGTGAGCAGGATTCGGAGCATCCGCTGGGACAGGCAATTGTGGAGGGAGCAAAAGAGAGGGGACTGACCCTTTCAAAACCGGATTTCTTCCGGAGCATGACAGGAAAAGGCCTGGCTGCCCGAATGGGAGAGCGGGAAATCCTGATCGGAAATGAGCGGATGATGGAAGAGGAAAGGCTTTCCGCAGAATGCCTGAAAGAAAAAGCAGATGCGGCGGCAGGCCGGGGACAGACGCCTATGTTTGTGGCGGAGAACGGGCGCATAAAAGGAATGATCTGCGTGGCAGATACGATAAAGGAGAGCAGTGCAGGGGCTGTCGATGAGATGAAGGCCATGGGGATGGAAGTTTATATGCTGACCGGGGACAACCGGCGGACGGCAGAATATATCGGAACACAGGCGCATGTAGATCATGTGATCGCGGAAGTCCTTCCGGGGGATAAGGTTCAGGAAGTCCTGCGCTTGCAGAAAGAAGGAAAAAGGGTTATGATGGTGGGAGACGGAATTAACGATGCCCCGGCTCTGGCGCAGGCAGATGTGGGAGCAGCGATCGGAAGCGGGAGCGATATCGCCATGGAATCCAGCGATATTGTGCTGATGAAATCCGATCTGGAGGATGTGGTCAGAGCTATCCGCTTAAGCAGAGCTACCATCCGAAATATCAAGCAGAATCTTTTCTGGGCATTTTGTTTTAACAGCCTGGGGATTCCCGTTGCGGCCGGAGTGCTCTACCTGTTTGGCGGCCCTCTGTTAAATCCCGTGTTCGGAGGTCTGGCCATGTCTTTCAGTTCCGTATTTGTCGTGACGAATGCCCTTCGGCTGAAGCGGGTGAAATTATAGATGGGAGGAAGGGACAGCTTCTCCCAGGAGGTAAAGATGGAGACGTGTACATGTAAGAAAAAGACCCGGGGAGAAAAAGAGTACCGAGATCTGATCAACCGTCTGAGCAGGATCGAAGGACAGATCCGCGGTGTGAAGAACATGGTGGAAGAAGACCGGTACTGTGTGGACATTTTAACTCAGGTATCAGCAGTTCAGTCTGCCTTAAATGCATTTAATAAGAAACTGTTGTCCAACCATATCAAAACTTGTGTGGTACATGAGATACGGGAAGGTGATGAGCGGGTCGTAGATGAACTGTGTGAGACAATACAAAAATTGATGAAGTAAAGGAGAAAAAAATGAGCGTAGTGTTAAAAGCAGAAGACATGCACTGTGAAAAATGTGTGGAGCGGATCACAAAAGCGATGAAGGCGGCAGATCTGGATTTTGAGGTGTCCCTGGAGAATAAGACAGTGACGGTAAATGGCTGTGAGCACTGTGCGGCGCAGGCCAAAGAGATTATGGACGATCTGGGATTTGACACGGTGGAGGTATAAAGGATTCTTTCAGAGGGGAGAAAGAGAGCGATGCAAAAGAGAGAGAAGGCAGACCGGTTTGCCCATCATACCATGGCTGCAGTGGGCGGTTTTTTCGGAGTCTATGCCCTGATGACAAGAAGCGCAACTTTTGGTTCCTCAGAGACCACGAATCTGATCTATCTGGTGGTGGCGGGGCTGGACGGCTCGGCGGAGGCTTTTCTGCTCCGCCTGGGGGCTACGCTCTGCTACATAGCCGGAATCATCTTTGCCACCCTGGTTCCTAAATGGGGAAAAGCGGGGAATTTCCGCTACTGGGCGCTGGTGATCGACGGACTGGCCTGTCTTCTGCTTGCCTGGATTCCCGGGGAGGTGGACCCTCTGCTGGCGCTTTTCCCCATGTTCTTCGCCACGGCAGTTCAGTGGCTGGCTTACACGAAGGCGGACGGGTTTAACAGTGCAACTATTTTTTCGACGAATAATCTAAGACAGTGTTTTGCCGGACTGACAGAATATCTGTATGAAAAAGAAGAGGAAGATCTGAGGCGTTTCTATTTTTATGGTGGGACGCTGCTCTGTTTCCATCTGGGAGTGGTTTATGGCTGGATTTGCATGCGTCAGTGGGGCATACAGAGTATTTTCGGCTGCATTCCCCTGCTGATTCTGGGAGCATATTTTACCCGGGAGGCGGATAAACTGCAAAAAAATAAAAAAAATTGAAAAAAGTGCTTGCATTTTGTTGGGAGATAGTGTATAGTATCCATTGTTGACGCGGTCAATTGGTCAAGCGGTTAAGACGCCGCCCTCTCACGGCGGAAACAGGGGTTCGATTCCCCTACTGGCTGTTCATCAGATTGCTGATGAGAAGTACACATTGCCCTGTCGGCTGCACGATACGGCAACAGACAAAATTGCAGATGGCCAGTTGGTCAAGCGGTTAAGACGCCGCCCTCTCACGGCGGAAACAGGGGTTCGATTCC
>URYM01000220.1 GCA_900552095.1 uncultured Blautia sp.
CGAGATCTAGTACGGTCTCGTGGGCTCGGAGATGTGTATAAGAGACAGGGCCTGCAAGAATTATGACGGAGATGTAATGAGCGATATGGTATCCTCCGCTTTTGGTTCTCTGGCAATGATGACTTCCGTGCTGGTATCTCCTCAGGGATATTTTGAGTATGAAGCTGCGCACGGAACCGTACAGCGTCATTATTATAAACATTTAAAAGAGGAAGAGACTTCGACCAATTCCGTGGCAACTATTTTTGCCTGGACAGGAGCTCTCAGAAAGAGAGGAGAGCTGGATCAGAATCAGGAACTGATGGATTTTGCAGACCGCCTGGAGAAAGCTACGGTGCAGACCATTGAGGAGGGCGAGATGACGAAAGACCTGGCTCTTATCACCAGCCTTCCGGATCCGAAAGTATTAAACAGCCGCGACTTTATTCTGGCGATCCGCCGCCGGATGGAAGGATAGGAAAAAAGACGATGCCTGAATTTTACAGCCGGGCATCGTCTTTTTAAGAATGCACAAAAAAGAGAGGCTTGAAAAGCCTCCCTTTAAATTCATTCTTATGCTCTTTCAACTTTGCCGGACTTGAGACAAGAAGTACATACATACATTCTCTTTGCGGCGCCGTTTACTTTAACTCTTACAGATTTTACGTTGGATTTCCACATTCTGTTGGATCTTCTATGAGAATGACTCACGTTATTTCCGAAATGAGCAGCTTTTTCACAAATTGCACACTTTGCCATGATTGCACCTCCTTGACGCTAGAATAAGTCTTGAGTGGATTCCTCAGACTTGCAACAATAGTTATTCTAGCAGAACTTCTTCCGTTTTGCAAGTAAAATTACAAAAAATTCAAATTATTATTTCATTTTCCGGAGAAACAGGTTATAATACTACCAACGAAGTCTCGTTACATAGCAGAAACGAGTCAGAATTGGAGGTGTCCGAATGAAAGGGCGTATGAATACAGGATTGGGTGAAGTGACCATCAGCACGGATGTAATTGCTACTTATGCCGGGAGTGTTGCGGTGGAGTGTTTTGGTATCGTTGGTATGGCAGCGGTCAACATGAAGGACGGCCTGGTCAAGCTGCTTCGCAGAGAGAGCCTGAAGCACGGAATCAATGTTTCCGTGAGGGAGAATAAGATTTCATTGGATTTTCATGTGATTGTCGCTTATGGCGTCAGCATTTCCGCTGTGGCAGACAACCTGATCGACAATGTAAAATATAAACTGGAATCTTTTACCGGTATGGAAATTGAGCATATCAATATTCTGGTAGAAGGTGTCCGGGTGATTGATTAATGAAGGAGGAGCCTGTTGTGGTAAATACAATAGATGCCAGGATGCTGGCCAAAATGTTTCTGGCCGGTGCCAAGAATCTGGAAGTAAAAAAAGAATGGATCAATGAACTGAATGTGTTCCCGGTTCCGGACGGAGATACCGGTACGAACATGACGCTTACGATCATGTCTGCGGTAAAAGAAGTGAACGGAATGGAGAGCCTGTCCATGGAAAATCTGGCCAAGGCCATCTCCTCCGGATCTCTGCGGGGAGCCAGGGGAAACTCCGGTGTTATCCTTTCCCAGCTGCTGCGCGGTTTCTCCAAAGGAATCCGTGATTACGAGGAGCTGGATACCATGATCCTGGCGGCAGCTTTTGAAAAGGCGGTGGAGACCGCTTACAAAGCAGTTATGAAGCCGAAGGAGGGAACCATCCTCACCGTGGCAAAGGGTGCGGCCCTGAAAGCGGCGGAGCTGGCAGAGGACTGTGAGGATCTGCAGGTATTTTTTGAGGATGTAATCGCAGAGGCCAACGCTGTGCTGCAGAGAACCCCGGAGATGCTGCCGGTACTGAAAGAGGCCGGAGTGGTGGATTCCGGCGGGCAGGGACTGGTAACAGTTCTGGAAGGCGCTTTCGATGCATTCCTGGGCAAAGAGATCGATCTGACTTTTGATGCTCAGACTGCCGCCGGAGGCGGAGTTACCCGGATTTCCCCTCAGGCAGAAGCAGATATTCGCTTTGGATACTGTACGGAATTTATTATTGTGCTGAACAAAGCTTTCCATATGCAGGATGAACTGGATTTTAAGGGTTATTTGAGTTCTATCGGAGATTCGATTGTGTGCGTGGCGGATGATGAGATTGTCAAGATCCACGTACATACCAATGATCCGGGTCTGGCTATCCAGAGAGCTCTGACCTACGGTTCTCTTTCCAGAATCAAGATTGACAATATGCGGGAAGAGCATCAGGAGAAGCTGATCAAGGATGCGGAAAAGATGGCAGCCCAGCAGAAAACGGCCGTTCCCGAAAAAGAAAATGGTTTTATTGCTGTTTCTGTGGGGGACGGAATCGGTGAGATATTCCGAGGACTGGGTGTGGACTATCTGATCGAAGGGGGACAGACGATGAATCCCTCCACGGAGGATATGTTAAATGCCATTTCCATGGTTCCGGCAAAGAATATTTACATTCTGCCCAATAATAAAAATATCATTCTGGCAGCTAATCAGGCGAGAGACCTGACAAAAGATAAGAACATCATTGTGGTTCCCACGAAGACGGTTCCCCAGGGGATCACTGCAGTCATCAGTTTTGTTCCGGAACGGACTCCGGAGGAGAACCTGGAAGAAATGACGGAGGCGATCGGCCAGGTGCGTACCGGGCAGGTGACCTATGCAGTGCGGGACACAAAGATTGACGATAAAGAAATCCATCAGGGAGATATTATGGGGCTGGGAGATCACGGAATCCTGGCTGTGGGTACGGAAGTGCGCGCAGTGGCACGGGAAACTGTGGACTGTATGATGCATGAAGAGGCAGAGCTGATCAGCATTTATTATGGGGAGGACTTCTCCGCAGAGGAAGCAGAAGCTCTGGCGGCAGATCTGGAAGAAGCTTATCCCGACTGTGATATCGAAGTAAATGACGGAGGACAGCCGATTTATTACTGTCTGATCTCCGTAGAGTAAAAGAATAAAAAAGAAACAATGAGAGGGTGGTGTAATGGACAGGCAGAAGTCTGTCCAGTGCAGCACCGTTTTTCAGATTAGAGGAGCAGCAGATGAAGGCAGAAACGTCACTGCGGGCGCTGAAAGGCG
>URYM01000221.1 GCA_900552095.1 uncultured Blautia sp.
GCTTACGATGATGCTGATTTTGCGGTTGCGGGAGGTTTTTCCATGCGGCTGAAGTCTATCTATGGTCTTTATGATAATTTTGGAAGCCGGATTTCATCAGAAAATATTGTAAATGAAAACTATCGTGATTATGATTGCTTTTTTTATTATGCCAGAGATGATATGGAAATCTGCGATGCCGTATGTCCGGCGGGAACTTATCTGCGAACGGTTTGCCTGGGAGGATGGAAGAGGCTGAGAGCAGTTTACCGTGATATCTGCCGATTTGCAAAGGAAAACAGATTGGAACTGGTTGGCTATTCGTATGAAGAAGGGTTAAATGAAATCTCCTTACAAAGCAGGGAAGATTATATTACGATGATTACGGTTGGCGTACGGGAAGCAGGCCGATAAAGCCGTAGTTTTGTTGACATGTTCAAAAATGAGTGTTATGATTCTGATTGTAAACGTTGATCAGAATGGGGAAAGTTATGAAAAAAATAGTAATTGCGCTGTTGATTTTAACAGGAGTTTTAGTTTGGGATGTAACAAGAGAGAGCGAGGATACGATTATTATATACTCATCCGCAGAACAGTTCAGGAACGATGAGATGCAGCGCCAGTTGAACGAAGAATTTCCGGATCAGAACATTTACGTTATGTATATGCCGACGGCAAAATCGGCTGCCAAGATTGGAGCGGAGGGGGAAGATACCGATGCGGATATCGTGATGGCCATGGAGACAGCGTATCTGGAGAAGATCAAGGACAATCTGGATCCGGTAGAAGACTTAAGTACGCTGGATTATCTGGATGATATGCATGCTCCTGACGGAAAGTATGTGATCTGGGAACGGCAGGCGGGATCTATTGTGGTGAATAAGACGGTGCTGGAAAAGTATAACCTTCCGGTGCCGGAGACGTATGAGGATCTGTTAAAGCCGGAATATAAAAACCTGATTGCCATGCCGGATCCCAAGTCCAGCGGAACAGGTTACTTCTTTTATAAAGGACTGGTCAATCAGTGGGGCGAGGAGAAGGCGCTGGAATATTTTGACCGGCTGGCGGAGAATGTAAAACAGTTTACCGAGTCCGGTTCCGGGCCGATCAAGCTCTTAAAACAGCAGGAGGCGGCGGTTGGGCTGGCGCTCACCTTCCAGGGAGTGAACGAGTTAAATGACGGAAATGATTTCCAGATCATACAGCCGGAGTTCGGCTCTCCCTATTCGCTGACGGGGACGGCGCTGATCAAAGGTAAGAAAGAAGATCCTGAAGTGCGGGAGGTCTTTGAATTCCTGATTCATGATTTTATGGTTTATGACAAGGAATTTTTCAGCCCGGAGAAAGTCTTAAAAGAGCAGGAAAACAGGATCGAGAACTATCCTGAGGATATCAGGTACGCTGACATGACAGGAATTGAGGATATTCAGGAGAAAGAGAGGCTTCTGTCTCTGTGGAGATACTAAAGCGATGCTGCGGGAGCGGCGGTGAGGAAGGAACAGGAAAATGGAACAGGATATTAAAATAGAAGTAAAGGATCTCTGCAAGACGTATGAGGGGCAGCAGGTTCTGAAGAATATTTCATTTGAAGTGAAAAAGGGAGAGTTTCTGGCAGTTCTGGGACTGAGCGGCTGTGGAAAAACCACGCTTCTGAGGATCCTGATCGGTCTGGAGAAACAGGATAGCGGGACGATCCAAAAAGACGGACAGGAGATTTCCGCTCTGCGCCCGGATCAGAGAGGAATGGGGATCATTTTCCAGAATTATGCTCTTTTCCCCAATATGACAGTGCTGCAGAATGTGGAGTACGCGCTGAAGCTGAGAAAGGAAATGGCGGGAAAGGCGGAAGAAATCGCCAAAAGAACGCTGGATATGATTGGAATGAGCGAACATCTGGATAAAAAGCCGCGGCAGCTGTCGGGAGGACAGCAGCAGAGGGTGGCGATTGCCCGGACGCTGGCGCTGAACCCGGATGTGATCCTTCTGGATGAACCGATCTCAGCTCTGGATGTGACAAACAGGGAGATCATGAAGAAAGAGTTAAAGGAGATCCAGAAAAAATTTGGATCTACCATGATTTTTATCACCCATGAGCAGGAAGAGGCTTTTTATCTGGCAGACCGGATCATGGTGATGTCGGAGGGAAAGATTGAGCAGATTGATACGCCGGAGGAGATTTTCCAGAACCCGGCCAATCAGTTTATCCGGGATTTCGTGATCGCCCATCTGGAGCAGAAATATCAGTCTCTGAAGAAATGTACGGGCAGGGTGTAGGCGCATGAAAAAGAAAAAATTAAGCGGGATTAAGATTCTGATACTGGCGTTTCTTTTGATCAGCGTGGTATTTCCTCTGATCACGGTGCTTTTGAACATCCGTCTGGAAGATGTGGGGACAATTGTGCGCGCGCCTCAGTTTGGAGGTATGATGATCAATTCTCTGGCGGCGACGCTGGCTTCTACGCTGATTTCCGTGACGCTGGCTTTTCTTCTGGCCTGGTGCCTGAACAGGAGCAGGATGCGCTTTAAGGGAGTGTTCTCTGTCCTTTTTACCATTCCCATGCTGATTCCCTCCATCTCCCACGGGATGGGGCTGGTACTGCTTCTGGGAGATAATGGTCTTCTGACCAACCTGCTGGGGATCCATGTGCCGCTGTATGGCTATCTGGGCATTATTCTGGGATCGGTGCTTTATTCTTTTCCGGTGGCATTTCTGATGCTGATGGATATTTTTCAGTATGAAGATTATACTATTTATGAGTCGGCGCAGGTGCTGGGACTTTCCAAAGTCCAGCAGTTTCTGACGATCACGCTGCCTAATATGAGAAAAACGCTGATTTCTGTTATTTTTGCCACCTTTACGCTGATCTTTACAGATTACGGTGTTCCGCTGGTGGTGGGAGGAAAGGTTATGACCCTTCCGGTTTATATGTACCGGGAAGTGGTGGGACTTCTGGATTTCTCAAAAGGGGCGGTAATCGGTGTGTTCCTGCTGATACCGGCGGTGATTGCTTTCCTTATGGATTTGAAAAATGACGACGGGGGCAATACTTCTACGGTGACAAAGCAGTTTTACGTGGCAAAAAATAAAAAGAGAGACAGGATCTGCTATAC
>URYM01000222.1 GCA_900552095.1 uncultured Blautia sp.
GAGATCTAGTACGGTCTCGTGGGCTCGGAGATGTGTATAAGAGACAGGATCTGGAGCAGGAGCATCCCTGGGGGGATGTGATCATAGAAGATTACGAAAAGAAGAATCAGGAACAGGGATATCAGGGCGGGGAAGGACCTTTTCAGATCGGGTGTTCGCCTCTGGCCATGAAACTGATCGCATCTCCGGATGGATTGTTTTTTCTGAATTTCAACGGGAAGCTGCCCGGGGATCTGCTCACTGGTGAAACGGAGCTTTTTAACCGCTGGGAGGAACCGGTGGAACTGTTTTTAAGGATAGAAAACGGAGAGAACAAAACAGAAGAAGCCGAGATACTCCTGAAAGAAATCCAGGTGAAGCTGACGCTGAAAGAGGAAGGAGGAGAAGCGAAGATCCTGTATCAGGGGCCGCTGGGACCGGAAGGGGGAAAGGCAGAAATGTCACTGGGGCGTTTTCCTCCGGGATATGAGGGGAAACTCTGTGTGGAGGCTGAGATCCCATCAGAACTGGACAATGCATTTACGCTGACAGATGTGATCACTAGATGGAGTTTCCGGACAGCCGGAGAGGAACCGGTGACCTGGATTCCGGCGACAGGGGATTCGTCAGATCTGTACGGATGGCTGGCGGCAGGGACTCTGGCGGTCGGAGCGGCAGCGGGACTGGTATGGCATGGGAGGAAGCAAAGATGGTAAAAAGAGCGGGGAAAATGCTGACTGTGATCGGAGTCCTGCTTTTGTTTCTGGTTTATCTTTTTCCCCGTCTGGCCGGATTCCGGGTTTACAGTGTGATCAGCGGAAGCATGGAGCCGGGGATTCCGGTAGGCAGTCTGGTGTATGCCCGGAAGACGGAGCCGGAGAAGCTGAAAGAAGGAGAGATTATCGTATACAGCCGGGGAAGTCTTCGGGTGGTTCATCGGGTGATCGGACAGGCGAAGGGAAAAGAACAGCTGTTTACCAAAGGGGATGCTAATGAAGAGGCAGACGCCATGCCGGTTTCCTATGGAGAAATTCAGGGGAAGGTGGTGCTTCAGCTTCCGTTTTTCGGCTATCCGGGAATCTGGATAAGATCAGACGGAGGAAAGATTATGGCAGCGGCTGCTCTTCTTGGAATTATTATGTTCTGGTGGAATGGAAAGGAGAGGACGAGGCACGAAGAAGAAAAAGGTAAAAGAAGGGCTTTTGATCCTGACAGCAGCAGCCGGGCTGGCCTGTGTACCGGGGACGGCCCTGGCATTTCTGACTGCGGAGGGACAGGCAGAAAATCAGGTCTGGATGGGAGAAAACACATCATCCGTGGAGGAGGAATTTGAACAGCCGGATCTGCTGGAACCGGGGGTGGAACATCGAATCCGGAAAGAGGTGAAGGTGAAAAATGAGGAGAATGTTCCCTGTTATGTGCGGGTAAGAATTTTGGAGACCAGCAGCGAAGCAGAGTGGAGCTATGAGATAGGGGATGAGGAAAACTGGGAAAAACGGGGGGATTTTTACTATTACAAAAAGATTGTTGCTCCGGGAGAGAGTACTTCGTCCCTGATCCGGGCCGTGCGTGTGCAAAAAGAGGGGGATGGCGGAGAATTTCAGATTCTGGTCTATGAAGAATCTGTACAGTCTTTTGATCCGGAAACGGGACAAGATCGGGATTGGGAAGATGCGTGGAATTATTATGCAAACGAAGAAGGGGGCATGGATCAGTGAAAAAGAGAAAAATGACAGCTCTGTTTCTGCTGGGGATTCTGGCGGCAGGGAGTATTCTGCCGGTACAGGCAGAACGAAGCGGCGGACTTTCCGGGGAACTGGAAGCTCTTCCGGTTTATCAGCTTCCCGATGGATGTTCTGCCCGATGGGAAAAAGAGGACGGGGGAGAGCCGCATACGCTGTACCTGCCTAAAAAGGACGGTATCTCTTACCAGTATGAAGAGAGCAGGAAGACCGGAGAAGATGACGGGGGAATCGAGCTGACTTATCAGTATGGAGAAACGGTGAGAATCCCGTTTGTGGAAGAAGAAGGAAAGCAGGAGGGGCGTCCCTGTTTGGAAGGGGAGACCTGCTGTCTGCTCAGCGGAGAAAAGACGGCTTTGACAGCGACGATGCCGGATGAAGATATTGAAGTAAAGTTTCTTTCAGAAAAGGAGATGCAGAGCCTGCGTTTTACGGAGGCGGTGGACAGTCAGGGAGACCGTGTGATCCATGTCACGGGAAAAGAACCGGGAAATGATTATGTAAATGCTTACGATTCTGCAGGAAATAAGCTGGCTACCATGAAATTCTGGGTGGAAAACAGGACGACCGGAGAGAAGATGTTTGCATTTTGCCTGGAACCCAAGGATTATACGCCGAAATCCGGGGAATGGTATATCCGTGTGCAGAAACTGGAAACGACGGGAATTGAAAAAGAAAAACTGGAAATGATGAAAAAGATCCTGTATTACGGGTATGGAGGGTCTGGAAATATTTTTGAAGACGACGCAGTGGGCCTTGTCACGACCCATCTCGCGCTGGCTCATTTTTATACAGGAGGAACCACGGGACACCGTCTGTATGACCCCTTTTTAAAGCAGCTGGAAGCTCTGGAAATGCCCTGGAAGGAGGCTTCTCTTAGTGGAAACAATTTGACAGGAAGGCTGAATGACAGGGGGGAACTGGAGACAGAAACGGTAACGCTGGAAGCCTTTGGGAGAAATCAGTTCTATTTCGATCTTCCGGAACAGGTGACAATCCATCTGACTACGGGAGAGCAGCAGACGGGCGGAAGGTGTATGCTTTACGGAGGACAGTCTTTTTATTTTACGGCGCCGGCAGGATATGAAGAACCTTTTCAGGCGCTTGACATAAAGGGAACTTATCAAGAGCCGGTGATGTATCTGGTTACGCCGAGATATGAGACAAGACAGTCGCTTCTGGGGGGTGGAGTGGGAGGAAACTTCCGGAACCATTTCTTTCGATGTGACATGGGAGAATCCCAAAGGAGAGATTGAGATAGAGAAGACAGATGAGGAGGGCAGTCCGCTTCAGGGGGCCCGGTTTGTGCTTGAAAAAAGAGAAACGGATGCGGAAGGAGCGGATTTTCAGATGTCGCTCACCACAGAC
>URYM01000223.1 GCA_900552095.1 uncultured Blautia sp.
TTTGCCTGCGCATCTGCCAGGATAGCATCCTTATTGCTGATAATCTTCTGATACCGTTTGATTTCATCCGGAGTTTTCAGACGCAGTTCCCGCAGCAGTTCCTCCAGCTCCTCTTTATTTACCACAATCTTGGTCGTGGAAAGGGGCTGATATTTACAGCTTTCTACATATTCTTCGATTTCCTCAATAATCTGTTCAATTCTACTGCTCATCTTTCCTTACTCTCCTTTGTCTCTATCATGATCCGGTCTGCTTTTATTTTCCCAGACGCTCTTTTACCTTTTCTGCAACATACGGGGGCAGAAACTTGCTGATATCCCCGCCAAAAGAGGCGACTTCCTTGACCGTTGTGGAACTTAAATAAGCATATTCCAGGCTGGTTGTCAAAAATACCGTATCCACATCCGGAGCCAGCACACGGTTGGTCTGTGCCATCTGCAGTTCATACTCAAAATCCGTAATGGCACGAAGTCCCCGAACGATCACATCCGCCCGGCATTCCCGCACAAATTCCACAGACAGGCCGCAGAACGGACGGATCTCAACATTGGGAATCTCTTCTGTCACCTTTTCTAGTATATTAACACGTTCTTCGACAGAAAACAACGGACTTTTTGCATTATTCTGCAAAACTCCCACGATTACCCTGTCGAAAAGTTTTCCGGACCGCCGGATAATATCCAGGTGTCCATATGTTACCGGATCAAAAGAACCCGGATAAACAGCTACTGCCATAATTTCACTCCTGTATTTTGCGAATGAACATATGCACATTCGTTTTATATTCTTTTCTTCTGACACATTCCATCTTCAATGCATCAAGATAAGTAAAATCTGTCTTTTCGTCTGCTTCTGCAATGATCAGCGTATGGGCATCCGCAAGTCCCGATCCCGCCAGAACTTCCAGAACCCTGCGTTCCAGCCCCTGATTATAAGGCGGATCCATAAAAATGCAATCAAAAGCCGGCTGCCCTTCCAGTCTTTGCAATGCCTGAAATACATCCATCTCAAGCACTTCAGCCTGTTCCTTCAGCCGTGTAAACTGCAGATTGTCCCGGATGCACCGCAGGGCACCCCTGTCTTTTTCCACAAAAACCGCTCTCTTTGCACCGCGGCTCAGAGCTTCAATTCCAATCCCTCCGCTGCCGGCAAACAGATCCAGAAAAGTGCTGTCTGCCAGCTGCGGCTGGAGCATATTAAACAAAGTCTCTTTTATCCTGTCCGTGGTAGGGCGGGTATTCTCCCCCTCCACCGTCTTAAGGCGCAGACTCCGCGCCTTTCCAGCTATCACTCTCATGCGGCGGCTCCCTTAATCATCAAGATGAAGCTGGGTACGCCAGTCAAGATCTCCCCGATCCAGTCCCAGAATCAGAGACTCTGCCGTAGCAATGTTCGTTGCAACCGGAATATTATACTGATCACAGCATCTTGTGATTTCATAGACATCCGGTTCCTTGGAATCCACCATGGAGGGATTGTAGAAGAAAATCACCAGATCCATATAGCCGCGGACGATCATATCCGTAAACTGTTTATCACCGCCCAATGAACCCGCCAGGAATTTGTGTACCCTTAAATTTGTCACATCTTCAATCCGGCGTCCTGTGGTTCCTGTTGCGTATACATCATGCTTTGATAAGATTCCTTTATAGGCAATGCAGAAATCTTCCATCAGACTTTTCTTACTGTTATGCGCAATCATTCCTATATTCATAATTTACCCCTTCTTCGCCTAGTCTGATATTATTATAACAAATAGCCAAAAAACCTGCAATATTTTTTCTCTTTTTATGCGTATTAAATCATATACACAAAAAGAGCTCCAGTTCCTGCTTTCTATCATCCTCCGACGAAGACACCAATCTCAGGGTTATCCCAGATAAAATCTTCCTGCTGCACGTCCGCCTCCGCTGCAATTTCAATTTTATACAGTCCTGTATTCTCCTCATTTTCATCATCTCTGGCATACAGATAAAAATTCAGACAATACTTTTCCTCAGACGTTGTCAGATGGTACATTCCGCATAATTCTGTTTTCTTTCTGCCCTGGCTGTTCTCGCCGGAAGATGCACAATCTCCTTCAAAACTTTTCAGTATCTTCGTCCTCGCAGGCTTCAAAAATTTCTTCCATTATCGCATCGGCTTTTTCACTCCTTCTTACCCTTCTTTTCACCCCTCCGATACATGACCTGTTCCAGACGCTTTTCTGCTCCTGCAATCTTTTGGAAGAGCTTCTTCCGGAATATCACTGTCGCTGCTATCAGAAAAAGAAAGAGCAGTAAAATTATATTATCAACCAGAATATCTTCTTTTTGAATCAGTTTCGGATTTTCAATATCATTAAACAGAACCAGATAACGGTCCCCTACATATTTTTCTGCAGAACTCATATTCTCTGCACGATATTCATATTTTCGGTATCCTGCTGTTTCTTCATCAAAAGTAATTACATAGTGGATCTTTTTGAAAACACTGTGTCCAACCGATGATTCCAAATTGCTATACTCAATCCGTTCCCCCTGGTATTCTGCAGTTGTAACCGTGCCCTCTGCCTTATTTTCATAGGTCAGAATCTGTACGTTCTGTACCATAGCCTTTATGGATAAAAATCCCATTACCAGTACCAGCGCCACTGCAGCGATCACCCCGGCCACCGCACACCAGAACTGCCAGGAATATCTTATTTCCGGCTGCGGCTGTTCTTTTTTTCGTTTCCCCATTTATAATCCTCCCTTTTGAAATCATTATAAAACATCCTGGCTTTTTTGTATATAATGAGAGATAAGAAATCCGAAATTTATAAAATTTGTTCAAGGGTTCTCTTTATAAACTCTTTGCTGTCCCATCTCCGGTCGATTCTGCATTTTGTTCTCTTCCCCGCTTCCTTTTCCTCTGCCATATCCGGAGTTTTCACCTGTCGGAGAATTATTTCCATAAATCAGGCTGTTCATTGTGACAATCTGTTCTGCTGTCCCGCTTTTTACCGTATAAGTTTCTCCCTGTCTTATTTCCGGACAGCTTATTATTACAGAAGAATACCGTTTATCCGCCTGTCTCTTATA
>URYM01000224.1 GCA_900552095.1 uncultured Blautia sp.
GATTCCGATACCCCACTTCCAGAGAAATTTCCTGAACGCTTTTCTCTCCTTTTTCCAGAAGAGAGATGGCTTTCTGGATCCTCACCCGGTGAAGATAAGAGAGGATCGTCTCCCCCATATACTTTTTAAAAAGGCGGGAGAGATGGCTCTCTGTACAGAAAGTCTCTTTCTCCAGATCCTCCAGGTGGATATTTTCCCCATAGTGGGAATGGATATTGGCCAGCACGGTATTGACCGTCGGATTGTCTGTAAAATTCCATCCGATCGCCCGGCGGATCGCCTGGCGCAGCTGATCCAGTTCGATGGGTTTTGATATAATATCACAGACATTCATCCGAAGCGCTCTCTGGGCATAGGCAAAGGAATCATACGCCGTAATGATGATCACTTTCACCCCCTCAATCTGCTGGATCACTTCAAAACCGTTCAGATAGGGCATATGGATATCCAGAAATGCCAGATCCGGTTTTTCTCTCTTGATCAGTTCCAGCGCTTCTCTTCCATTTTCAGCCATTCCCACAATCTGTATGGGAAGATTTTCATTTTCGATAAAATACTGAATAATGTGGAGCGCTGCCTTTTCATCATCACAGATAACTGTCCGGATCATAAGAATCCTCCTCTCCTTTTACGGGGATTTCCAGATAGAATTCTGTCCCCTTTTTTTCCTCTGATGTAATCTCAATCGTGAAATCCTGGCCGTACAGGCTGGACAGCTTGCTGTAGATCATGGAAAGGCCGTGGGAAGTCTGGCTTTTCATTCCGATCAGAACCGCCCTGCACTCCTGTTCGCCAAGCATCTTTCCGCTGTTCCCCAGGCGGATACCAATCCTCTCCCCGTTCCGTTGTATCTCAATCCAGATTTTCTTCACAGGGTCTGCCCCAAAACCATGTACAAAAGCATTTTCCACAATGGGCTGGAGAAAATTGTGGGGAACCAGAAGTCCTTCCGCCTCCGGATCTACCGTGCAGCAGACCTGCAGCCCGTCCTGGTAGCGGATCGCCTGCAGATCCAGATAGGCCTTCAGATAGGCAGCCTCCCGGCGAAGAGGAACCATCGGAGATTCCAGATGCAGCGTATAATGGAACATCCGGGACAGATTGATAATCGACTGATAAAGCGCCACATTGCCTCCATCCAGAGCCATAGAGGCCATACTGTTAAGCGTATTGAAGAGAAAATGATTATTGATCCGAAGATCCGCTGCCAGATACTCTGCCTGCTTCAGGCTTTTCTCCATCATCTGCTGCGCCTCAATAGTATGAGCCAGCTCCAGATCTCTTCTTGCCATCTCTTTCCGAAAATGCTCGAATTCGCAATAATTTTCAATCGCTCCCACAATCTTTTTCATGAGACTGCGGATGGCCTGCACATTACTTTTTGGCATATCGTATACATTGTACACCTGCTGTCCCTTCTTCTCCGAAGAGCGGATAAATCCTCCTTTCATATGACCGATAAACTGTCCCCTGTAGTAGATCGGCATCCAAAGAACCTGCATCCCATACCTGCAGGTTTCCCTGCCTTCCTCCCGAAAATCTTCCCCCTTCGCGATCATGCAGCGGGAAGCGCCAAAAAGGAGGGAGGGGCTGCAGCACTGCAGACAGTGGGTGGGAAAATACTGGCTTTTCAGTACCGGAGTGCCTGTACAGTCAAAGATGGCATACGCATAGTGGAGCCGCTCCAGAAACTGGGTACGGATCGATTCCACTGCGATATAAAGCAGCTGTACCTTCTCCTCCCGGCTCAAAAGTTCTTCCCCCGGCTCTTCTTTCTTCTCCAGAAGCATTTTTTCATCCAGATGCATTGGCTGAGAAGCCAGAAGATGGCGAAACGGAATCCTCCCCACATTCATCCCGGGTGTCTGTCCTGCCTCCCCCCCGGGTATATTCATACCACTCGATCTGTCCCCATTCTGTTTTCTGTATCGTCATGTTTCTTCCCCCTGATGTAAAAATATGGCAGAATCTGTACAGAACCCCTGTACAGTAAAAAAGACAGACCGAAAACATTTCTGTTTTTCCTGTCTGTCCTTCCTGTTTTCTCTCTTTTATTATACGCACTCCGGATAAAAAGCTCAATCTTTTTGCCAATCCAGATCTTTTTCATACAAAAGAGATCAATTTTCATCTTTTTTCTGCTGCTCTGCCAGTTCTTCTTTCTGTCTCTGTACTGCCTCTTCCTCCCGGCACAGTTCCTGATACAGTTCCCGCAGGCTCCATCCCGCATTCGTCGCAGTCACAACTGCTTTCAGTGCAATGCGGGGAACTCCCGCTTTTTTCAGCTGTCTTAAAAACTCTTCCAGTCTGGCATTGGAGAACTGATGCATCACCAGCATTTCCCGGGGCAGTGTCTCCCCCTCCGCACGTTCTTCCTGCTCCTCATATCCTTCCATTCCGGTGAGAAATCCGATCTTCTGATCCAGCTGTTCTGCCTGCACGTTGCGGATCCGGATTCCCATCCGGACCAGTACGCTTTTTAATTTTGCAGCGTTGGGCGCCCCCTGCGGGCGGTAGTATAAAACCAGTTCCTTTTTTCCTGCCATACAATTACTCCTTAGTTTTCAAATCGTTTCCTGAAATAAATTTATTATACCACACCTCCTTTCTGTCCGCAAAGAAAAAGAAAGACCCCGGCAGGATTCCTTCCATTGCCGGGATCTCTCCCAAAACTATACGCACTCCATCTCTCCCATCTCCCACAGACAGACAGAAGCTGCATCCGTTTCTGCTTTCAGCCGTGCAAAAGCCTGCCCGGGATAATACCGGAGGGTGAATACCAGCTCCCCCTGATTCAAATAAATCTCTATCGCGGAAGTATCTGCAAGTACTCTGATTTCATAAAGCGATTCCAGCCTTGCCTGGCGTATCTTCCTTCCTCTTCCTTCCCGCTCTCCCAGCTCAATTTTCACAACCCCCTCCTGATATGTGATTGTCAGGCTTTCTGCCAGACAGATCCGGCAGTCTGCCGACTGTCTCTTATACACATCTGACGCTGCCGACGATCTTACGCG
>URYM01000225.1 GCA_900552095.1 uncultured Blautia sp.
GATCTAGTACGGTCTCGTGGGCTCGGAGATGTGTATAAGAGACAGCCTCATGGGCTGCCCGGTCAAGGGTTTTCGCCAGCTGTACAAAATCCTCCGGCGTCCGGCAGGCAGCTCCGCCCACCAGTGCAACAGGAGTCACAGAGATACGCTTATTCACAATGGGAATCCCGTACTCCATGGAAATCTCTTCCCCTGTCTTCACCAGGTCTTTTGCCATTCGGGTAACCTTCTCATATACCTTCCGGCAGCACTCCTGCAGATCACTGTCCGTACAGTCCAGAAGGCTGATCCCCATCGTGATCGTCCGAACGTCCAGATTCTCTTCCTCTATCATCTTATTGGTCTCATTGACCTCAAACATATTTATCATGGCTGTTCTCCCCTATCCTTAAATGCGGTGCATTTTATTGAAAATGTCCTCGTGCTGACAGCGGATCACCACACCGATTTCCTCGCCCAGACTCTTTAAGTCCTGTGCAATCTCTCCGTTTCCTTTTCCTGCCGCAGAAGCGTCTGCAATCATCATCATATTAAAATATCCGTCCACGATGGTCTGGGAAATATCCAGAATATTCACCTGATTCTCTGCCAGATAAGTACATACTCTGGCGATAATGCCCACTGTGTCCTTCCCTACTACTGAAATAATTGTTTTTTTCATGTCTCTCTCCTTGTTGTTTTTTTCAGCAGCACACCATCTGGGAAGCCTCTTCCCGGCGCGCCACCGTGATATGAAAATCCCTGGAACAGTATGGATTGTCCCCCATAGTTACCTCAGAGCAGACGGTCTCATACGCCAGCTCTGCATAATTATTTTCTCTGCTCAGATGGCCGAGAAATACAGTCTGCAGATTATCATGCAGAAGCCGGCAGAGCAGCTGCCCTGCCGCCTCATTGGAGAGGTGTCCCCGCTCTCCTAAAATTCTCTGCTTTAAGTAATACGGATAGCTTCCCACCTGAAGCATACGCACATCATGGTTTGCTTCCAGCAGAAGGACCGAAAGTCCTCTTAGCTTCTCCACAATATAGTCATCATAGGTTCCCAGGTCTGTGGCAATCCCCATAGACTGTCCGCCCTGATTAAAGCGGTATCCCACCGGCTCGGCGGCGTCATGGGAAATGCGGAAGGGATCTACCTCAATATCTCCCAGCACAAACCTCTCATCCCTGTGGATTTCCCGGAAAATACCCTCCGGCAGCTTGCCCAGACTGGCATTTTCCTCAAAATACCGGATCGTCCCCGGCGTGGCATAGATGGGAATCTGATACCGCCGCGCCAGTACGCCCAGCCCTTTGATATGGTCGGAATGTTCATGCGTGATCAGAATCCCCTGAATATCCCGCGTCGTCATATCAATGCTGTTTAATCCAAATTCTACCCGTTTTCCGCTGATTCCCGCATCCACCAGAAGGTGGGTGGATTCGCTTCCGACGTAAATACAGTTGCCGCTGCTTCCGCTGGCAATACTACACAATCTCATACTGCTGCATCCTCTGGTCTATCTGTCTTTCTGTCTCTTCCAGCGTTCCGCTGTTGTCTACTTCAAAATCGCACCGCTCTGAAAATTCTTCCTCCGTAAGCTGCTGCGACAAAATCTGGCGGATCCGCTCCCCGGTATATCCCCGGTCCCGCTTCAGGCGCTCCCGGCGGACTTCTTCCTCCGCATAAATATACCAGATCTCATCACAGATTTCCTCATAATGATCTTCCAGGAGAAGAGCCGCCTCTATGACATAGATCTCTGTCTGCGCTTCCCGCTCCTTCTCAATATCTTGTCTGATATATGCTTTCACCGCAGGATGCACGATCTCTTCCAGTTTCTTTTTCAGCCTGGGATCTGTATACACCAGATCCGCCAGTACCCGGCGATCCAGCTCCTCGCTCTTATCCTTAAGCACCACGGTGCTGAACTGTTCCAGGATCTGATCGTAGACCTTATGCCCCGGCAGCATCAGCATATGTCCCACTTCATCTGCCTGTACCACAGTGGCGTCGTACGCTCTGGCCAGATAATCCAGGACTTCACTTTTTCCTGCGCCCACTCCGCCGGTAATTCCGATAATCCTCATCTCTCACACCTCCTGCTCTTTTGTTTCTTCCAGTTTTCCAGTTGTTACTTTGCCTCATACCAGTTGTGCCCGGTATGCATATCAATCTCCAGAGGGACTGCAAGGCTGGCTGCCCCTCTCATCTCCTCCTCCAGGATCTCAGACACCCGGCCCAGCTCCTCCTCCTTTGTCTCGATAAGGAGCTCATCGTGCACCTGCAGAATCAGACGGGACTCCAATCCCTCCTCTTTCAGGCGGCTGTGGACCCGGTTCATGGCAATCTTGATGATATCCGCCGCCGTTCCCTGGATCGGCGCGTTCATAGCCACCCGTTCTCCAAAAGACCTCTGCATAAAGTTGCTGGAATGCAGTTCCGGAACGGGCCGTCTCCTGCCGTACATCGTACTCACATACCCCAGTTCCTTCCCCTGGGCCACCAGCCCGTCCAGATACCCTTTTATCTTCGGATAAGTCTCAAAATAATTTTCAATATACTGAGCCGCCTCTTTCCGTGTGATGCTCAGATCCTGGCTGAGTCCAAAAGAACTGATTCCGTACACGATTCCGAAGTTTACAGCCTTCGCATTCCGCCTCTGCAGAGGAGTTACTTCCTCAAAGGGCACGTGGAAAACCTGAGAGGCTGTCATCTGATGAATATCCTGCGCCTCCCGGTAAGCCCGGATCAGCTGTTCGTCCCCGGACAGATGCGCCAGCACCCGAAGTTCGATCTGAGAGTAATCCGCATCCAGGAAAAGGAATCCCTCTCTGGGCACAAACACCTTGCGGATCATCCTTCCCAGTTCCATGCGCACCGGAATATTCTGCAGGTTGGGCTCCGTACTGCTGATCCGCCCGGTGGCGGTGATCGTCTGATTGAAGGTGGAATGAATCCTTCCATCCTCTCCGATATAACCGGCCAGCCCATCCGCATAAGTAG
>URYM01000226.1 GCA_900552095.1 uncultured Blautia sp.
TATCTTATATGTAAGTATTGGACAATTCTTGCCAGCTTCTACTTCTAGAATTAATATAGGGCAAACTTTAATAAGAAGGCTTTTGGTTAAAAATTTTGTAAAATATGCGGGGGGGGGGATAAATGTTGACAGGATGGCAAAAATCTCATGTGATCTTGTAATAGGGGAGAATTCAGGAATTGGAGAACAGAGTAAAATTATGCCAGGTGTAACTATAGGAAATAATGTTATGATGGGGCCAAAATGCTTTTTTTGCACGCGAAATCATGAATATAGTCGTATTGATATTCCGATGTGTGAACAGGGATTTCAAAAGCAAAAACCAATTATAATAGGAGATGATGTATGGATAGGGCAAAATGTTATTATTCTTCCAGGAGTAACGGTAAGTAAAGGGTGTATTATTGGAGCGGGAGCGGTAGTAACGAAAGATATTCCAGAATATGCAATTGTAGGTGGAAATCCTGCAAAAATATTGAAATTTAGAGATGGAGATCATAAATGAATATTTTTGTGTGGGAATAGCCTGTTCCAGGGGAAGGGGGTGCTGAGTCTTCAAAGTTCCATCTCCCTCTGGAAAGTTTTTTGTTTTTATGATACGATATATATACAAAAAATGAACAAAAAGGGCGTGAGGAAAACGTGGTAAAGGTAATTACATACGGGACGTATGATCTGCTTCATTATGGCCATATCCGGCTTCTGGAGCGGGCGAAGGCGCTGGGAGATTATCTGATCGTGGGAGTGACTTCGGATTCTTTTGATATTGCAAGGGGAAAGATTAATGTACAGCAGCCGCTGATGGAACGGGTTGAGGCGGTGAAAGAGACAGGTCTGGCGGACGAGATCATTGTGGAGGAGTATGAGGGGCAGAAGATCGATGATATCCGCCGATATGGCGTGGATATTTTTACCGTGGGATCAGACTGGAAAGGGAAGTTTGATTATCTGAACGAATACTGCAAAGTGGTTTATCTGGATCGGACGATTGGCGTTTCCAGTTCGGAAATCAGAACGGAGGAGAGGCTGGTATCGATCGGGATTGCGGGAGATTATGCAGCGGTTATGGATAAGTTTGTCCGCGAGAGCGCTTACGTAAACGGAGTGAAGATCGGTGGACTTTGTGTGGGTAAGCAGATGCCTCTTACGGATCGCCTGAAGGGGATCCCGTTCAGAACGGAAGACTATGGGCAGCTTTTGGATAGGGTGGACGCGGTTTATCTGGTTTCGCATCCGGAAGAACATTACAGACAGATCCGGCAGGCGCTGGAGCAGAGAAAACATGTGATCTGTGAGTCGCCACTGGCAGTGAGAGAGCAGGAGTGCAGGGAACTTTTTGAACTGGCGCGCAGGAATGGCTGCATTTTGATGGAGTCGAACAAGACGGCTTATGCTCTGGCTTTTGACCGCCTTCGTCTTCTGGCAAAATCGGGGGTGATCGGCGATCTTGTTTCCGTAGATGTGACCTGCACCAGCCTGCAGTCGAACCGGGATGCAAAGAAGACGGGAGCCAGGCCCTGGGGAAGTCTCTGTCTGTGGGGACCGCATGCACTGCTGGCGGTCTTTGCGCTTCTGGGAACGGATTATGTGAGGAAATCTATTCAGACACGGATTGCAGAGGAGAGTTATGACTTGTTTACGAAGGTCAGCTTTGTCTATGAAAATGCGGTGGCCTCTCTGAAGGTGGGAAATGGAGTGAAGTCTGAGGGAGATGCGGTGATTTCCGGAACGAAAGGCTATGTGTATATTCCGGCTCCCTGGTGGAAGACGGACTATTTTGAGGTGCGTTTCGAGGATCCCCAGGAAAACAGGAGATGTTTTTATCAGCTGGAGGGGGAAGGAATTCGTTATATGATCGTCAGCTTTTTAAAATCCATCTGCGATGGGAAGGATCGATCCTACATTTCGGAGGATATCACCTGCGCGATCAGCAGGATTATGGAAGACTTTGCTGATCTTACAGACACGGAGAAGATTTAGGAGGGGAAAGAAAAATGCTTAATTTTACAGTAGGACCGGTTCAGTCGGGGGAACAAGTATGTCAGATGGGCGGCGAGCAGGTGCCTTATTTCAGGACTCCGGAATTTTCTCAGATTATGCTGGAGAACGAGCGGCTGATGAAGAAATTTTCCGGAGCCGGTGAGAGTGCGCGGGCGGTTTTTCTGACGGGATCGGGAACAGCGGCGATGGAAGCGGCGGTTATGAACCTTTTTACTGCTGAGGATAAGGTTCTGATCGTAAACGGAGGAAGCTTTGGGGCCAGGTTTGTAAAGATCTGCCGGATTCACGGGATTCCCTGCGAAGAGATCTTGCTGGCTGCGGGGCAGCCTCTGAGGGAAGAAGAGCTGAATGTGTATCGGGGCGGCGGCTATACAGGTTTTCTGGTTAATGTGCATGAAACCTCGACCGGGGTTCTCTATGATATGGAAATGATCAGCCGCTTCTGCAAAGAAGAGGGGCTGTTCCTTGTAGCGGACGCGATCAGTTCTTTTCTGGCGGATCCTTTTGAGATGGAGAAATGGGGAGTGGATGTGATGATTACCGGCTCTCAGAAAGCGCTGGCATGTCCACCGGGAGTTTCAGTTCTGGTTCTTTCTGAGAGGGCAGTCCGGAGAGCTGAGAAAAATCCGGTGAAATGTCTCTACCTTAATTTAAAAGATGCATTGAAAGATATGGAGCGCGGACAGACGCCGTTTACTCCGGCTGTGGGAATCCTGCGCCAGATCCATGTGCGCCTGAAAGAGATCGAGAGGACGGGACTGGAAGAAGAGAGAAGGAAAATAGAGACGTTGGCCCGGGATTTTCGAGACAGGATAAAGGAGCTGCCTTTTGATATCGCTTCCGCTTCCATGTCGAATGCCGTTACTCCTCTTCATCCGAGAAAAGGTTCGGCATATGATATTTTTGTGCGGTTGAAGGAGGAGTATCAGATCTGTCTCTTATACACATCTCCGAGCCCACGAGACCGTACTAGATCTCG
>URYM01000227.1 GCA_900552095.1 uncultured Blautia sp.
CTATTTCTTTCAAAAAATTTTTATTAACAAAAACAATTGACAAACCTCTTTTTGAGACGTATAATCTACACAAAATTTAACAGAATCAAACCGTTGACGCGGAGATCAAAGCAGTTATGCTCCCACAGAGAGTCCGGGAGGCTGAGAGCCGGATGGAACTGCAGGCTGCCAAATGGACCGCTGAGGGCGCGAGGAACAGCTCCTGCTCAGTATTTCGCGACGTGAAGGCATACGTCAGTTGTCAGAGATATGTCAGTATCTTACAAAGTGTACAGGACAGCCTGTAAAACAAGGTGGCACCGCGGGATTTTTATCACCCGTCCTTGAGAGAATCTATTATTCTGTCAGGGACGGGTTTTTCTTTTTTCATCCCCCTTTCCTGACTCCACAGACAGGAGGACAAAAATATGATCAAAGAAGCAATCATCAAACTTTCCGGAAAAGAAGATCTCACCTATCAGGAAGCCGAACAGGTAATGAATGAAATTATGGAGGGAAAGGCCTCCCCTGTTCAAATGTCTGCCTATCTTACCGCTCTCTCCCTCAAAGGCGAGACCATTGATGAAATAACGGCTTCCGCCGCCGGAATGCGTTCCCACTGTATTAAACTCCTTCACGATATGGATGTACTGGAAATTGTGGGAACCGGCGGAGATGGATCGAATTCTTTTAATATTTCTACCACAGCTTCTCTTGTTATTTCCGCCGCCGGCATTCCAGTGGCCAAACACGGAAACCGGGCTGCTTCGTCCCGTTCCGGCGCCGCCGATGTCCTGGAAGCCCTCGGTGTCAATATTTCTCTGACCCCCGAACAGAGTGCCTCCCTTCTGAAAGACAGCAAAATCTGTTTCCTTTTCGCCCAAAACTATCATATTGCCATGAAATACGTAGCTCCGATCCGGAGAGAACTGGGTATCCGAACCGTCTTCAATATACTTGGTCCGCTCTCCAATCCTGCCGGAGCCAACATGGAACTGATGGGAGTATACGATGAAAGTCTTGTGGAACCTCTGGCTCAGGTTATGGCAAAACTGGGTGTCCGCCGGGGAATGGTAGTCTTTGGTCAGGACAAGCTGGATGAAATTTCCATGAGTGCCCCCACTTCCGTATGCGAAATTAAGGATGGATGGTTCCAGTCCTACGAGATCTCACCGGAACAATTTGGCTATAAACGCTGTAAGAGAGAAGATCTCACTGGAGGAACACCGAAAGAAAATGCCGCTATCACCCGATCGATTCTGGACGGATCCCTCACCGGTCCCAAACGCAATGCTGTCTGCATGAATGCAGGCGCTGCTCTTTACATCACCGGAAAGACTCCTTCCATTGAATCCGGAATTCAAATGGCTGAATCTCTCATTGACAGCGGCGCTGCTCTGAAAAAACTGGAAGAATTTATCTTCAAAAGCAACCATTGATCAGAAAGGAAAACGCATATGAATATTCTGGATACCATTGCCCAAAAAACAAAAGAACGAATTCGCATCCAAAAAAAGCTGCAGCCTCCCGCCCAAATCCGTACTCTGGCAGAGCAGACAACCTCTCCTCTTCCTCCCTTTGCTTTTTATCATGCTCTCCAGGCAAAAAATCCCGCCTTTATCTGTGAAGTCAAAAAGGCTTCTCCTTCTAAAGGCATCATTGCAGCAGAATTCCCCTATCTCCAAATTGCAAAAGAATATGAAGCGGCAGGCGCTTCTGCTGTCTCCTGTCTCACAGAACCCTTCTGGTTCCTGGGACAGGACCAGTATCTGCAGGAAATCTCTTCCTGCCTTTCCATTCCTGTTCTTCGCAAAGACTTTACCGTGGATGAATATATGATTTACCAGGCAAAAGTTCTGGGAGCCTCCGCCATTCTTCTTATCTGTGCGATTCTTGATGACCATCAGCTCAGTTCCTATCATCAGCTTTCCCGGGAACTGGGACTCTCTGTTCTCACTGAAGTACACACAGAAAAAGAAATCGAACGTGCTCTAAAGAGCGGTGCTTCTGTCATTGGCATAAATAATCGGAATCTCAAAAATTTCCATGTAGATTTAACTGTATCCAGCAATCTGAGAAAACAGATTCCTTCTGGAGTTCTTCTGATCTCTGAAAGCGGCATCCGGACTCCGCAGGATATTCAATCACTGCACAGCCAGGGAATAAACGGTTTTCTCATCGGGGAGACTCTGATGCGGTCTCCAGACAGAAAAAAAACTTTAACTGCTCTGAGAGGTATCAAAAATGACAAAAATTAAAATCTGCGGACTTTCCCGTCCCTGTGACATTATGTTTGTAAATGAAGCTGTACCTGACTTCTGTGGCTTCATCATAGATGTTCCCAAAAGCCACCGAACAATATCTGCAGAACAGCTGCGACAGCTTCGCCCCCTCCTAAATCCTGAAATTACACCCGTCGGCGTATTTGTCAATGCTCCGGCAGAAGCTGTTGCCTCTCTCTTGAATCAACAGCTTATCTCTGCTGCTCAACTCCACGGGCAGGAAGATGATTCTTACATCTCCCGCCTGCGCTCACTGACTTCCGCTCCAATCATACAGGCCTTTCAGATCCATTCTGTTTCTGATCTTATTCTCGCAGAAAAAAGCCCTGCGGATCTCATCCTTCTGGACAGCGGAGCCGGATCCGGACATACCTTTGACTGGTCTCTTCTCTCTTCTTTCCAGCGTCCTTACCTTCTGGCCGGAGGACTGACTCCAGAAAATATTCCCGCAGCTATTTTAAGCTGCAAACCCTGGGGGATTGATTTAAGCAGTGGTGTAGAAAAAAATCAATTGAAATGCCAACGAAAAATAAAGCAGGCAGTGGAAATATGCCGATGTTACTGACAGGAAAATCAAGCTTTTCATGACAATAAAAAAAGGACTGTATCTCTACAATCCTTTATGAGGCATCGGGGATTCGAACCCCGGACAACTTGATTAAAAGTCAAGTGCTCTA
>URYM01000228.1 GCA_900552095.1 uncultured Blautia sp.
GAGAGTTCCGGGTGCTGACGCAGGCAGTGACAGACTGCTATAATGAGAAATTTCCCAACTCTTCGGTAAGGCTGGATGCGTGAGCGGAGAAAAGGCGGGAAAGAACAGAGCGGGTGCAGATTTCATAAGAAATCTGCACCCGCTGTGCGGTTTTTTATTCTTCTTCTACCAGTTCGTCGAACTCAGCTTTGTCAAGCAGTTCATCGAAAGCATCGGAAGCTGTCTCGTATTCTTCGTCATCTTCGATATTTTCCAGCATGGGTTCTTCTCCGGATCCCTGAACAAAGCGGTACAGATATACCTCTCCGTCCTGGTTTTCACCGTTTTCATCCAGAGGAAGCAGAGCAATGTACTCTCTGCCGCCGGCGGGGTAGATGGTCAGAACGGCGCACTCGATGGTAGTGTCGTCGTCCAGGGTCAGGGTTACAGTTGCATCGGACTCTCCGAAGCCGCAGCTGCTGCCGCAGGAAGTGCAGTCGCCGTCACAGGCAGCGCTCTGATTTTTTTCCATGTCGCTCATAGTCGTACCTCATTTCTTTCAAGATTACTTTTACTTTACTATAAAAACGGATAAAAAGCAATCAGAGTTTTGCGTGGGTGTGAGATTTGCTATTGACGCGGTGCGGGAGGCAGTTTTATACTAGAAAGTAGTTTTTGTTTTGGCGAGGAGGAAGAAAGAGATGGAAATTAAATTTATTGAAAGAGCGCAGCTGAAAGAAAAGCCGGATCAGAAGAATCTGGGATTCGGAGCCTATATGACTGACTATATGTTTGTCATGGACTGGGACAGGGAGCAGGGATGGCATGATGCACGGATTGAGCCCCATGAACCGATTTCCCTTATGCCGGCCTGCGTGACCCTCCATTATGCCCAGGAAACCTTCGAGGGAATGAAGGCTTACCGGACAAAAGAAGGAAAAATCCAGCTGTTCCGCCCGGAAATGAATGCGAGACGCATGATCCGGTCGAACGAGCGCCTGTGTATGCCTGCATTTCCGGAGGAAATGTTTATTGAAGCGGTGCGGGAGCTGGTCAGAGTAGAGGCGGACTGGGTTCCCTCAGAACCGGAAACCTCCCTGTATATCCGTCCGTTTATGTTTGCAACGGAAGCGTCTCTGGGGGTACATATGGCGAATGCCTATAAGTTCATAGTGATCTGCTGTCCGGTGGGCGCTTACTATAAAGAAGGAGTAAATCCGGTGCGTATCCTGGTGGAGGATGAGTATGTGCGTGCGGTCAAAGGCGGAACCGGATTTACCAAATGCGGAGGCAATTATGCGGCTTCCATAGCGGGTCAGGTGAAGGCTGAGAAGATGGGCTGCTCTCAGGTGCTGTGGCTGGATGGCGTCAACCGCAAGTATGTGGAGGAAGTGGGAACTATGAACATTATGTTCAAGATCGATAATGAGATCTATACCGCTCCGATAGAGGGGACGGTTCTTCCGGGCGTGACCAGAGATTCGATTATTCACATCCTGCGCGACTGGGGGTATAAGGTAAATGAGACACATCTGTCGATTGATGACCTGATGAAGGCAGGGCATGAAGGAAGGCTGGAGGAAGCTTTCGGGACAGGTACTGCGGCTGTGATCTCTCCGGTGGGAGAATTCATTTACCGGGATGACAAAGTGGAAGTCAACGGATTTAAAACCGGTGAGCTGACACAGAAACTTTATAATTATCTGACAGGGATCCAGTGGGGAACCGAAGAAGATAAGTATGGATGGATCGTAGAAGTATAAAAGAAAAAAGTGCTCAGAAGTGCCGCACAGGACAGGGTAAGACAGAGCTTGTGCGGCGCTTTTTTTCTTTTTATGGATCTGAGATAGGAAAAGAGAGAAAAACACGGGAGGAAACTATGGGAGACAGACAGGAAAGAACACCGCTTCTGGATGCGCTGACCGCTTACAAGAACCAGGCACCGGCGTATTTCCGGATTCCGGGACACCGTTTTGAGCGGGGGATCAGCGAGAGATGGACAAAGGAGACTGGAACAGGGATTTTTGCCTATGACCTCTCGGAGGCGGAGGGGCTTGATGATCTGCACGATCCCCGGGGCGTGATCCGGGAGGCGCAGGAACTGGCGGCGGAAGCTTTCGGATCTGAGCGGGCATATTTTCTGGTAAATGGGACGACCTGTGGAAATGAGGCCATGGTACTGGCATCGGCCTGGGAGGGGGAGAAGATTTTGGTTCCCCGCAACGCGCACAAGTCGATCCTGATGGGAATGATCATGAGCGGAGCTGTTCCGGTCTGGATGGAGCCGGAACTTCTTGAGAACGGTCTGGTGGGCGGCATTTCCCCGGAGACGGTGGAGAGAGGGCTTGCAGCCTGCCCGGAGGCAAAGGCCGTGTTTGTGGTGAGTCCGACTTATTATGGGCTGTGCAGTGATTTGAGGGCGATTGGGGAGATCTGTCACAGGAAGGGAGTCATGCTTCTGGTGGATGAGGCCCACGGCGCCCACCTGTCTTTTTCCCCGCGGCTTCCGGAGGGAGCGCTGGCGCAGGGAGCAGATCTGTGCAGCCAGAGTATCCATAAAGTGACGGGATCTCTGACGCAGAGCTCCCTTCTTCATCTGCAGGGGCAGCTGGCGGATCGGCATCGGGTGGAGGAGTCCCTTCGGATGGTGCAGAGTACCAGTCCTTCCTATCTTCTTATGGCTTCTCTGGATGCAGCCCGCTATGAGCTGGCTGTCCGCGGGGAATCGATGATGGAGCGGGCAGTATGTCTGGCAGATCAGGCAAGAGCGGAGATCAGGAAGATACCGGGGATTTTTTGCCCGGGCAGAGAGCTGGAAGGAAGCGGAGGGATTCGGGCAGTGGATCCCACCCGGCTTATTCTTTCGGCAGAAGAGCTGGGGATCAGCGGATTTCGTCTTCCTGTCTCTTATACACATCTGACGCTGCCGACGATCTTACGCG
>URYM01000229.1 GCA_900552095.1 uncultured Blautia sp.
GCCATATCATATCCATTGCGTACGCCGTACAGATAACCGGTCTGTACAGCACCGCCAATTCCCAGATTGACCGGAAGGTTGATCAGATTAAATCCGTTCTTCTCACAGATCTCCCGGGTATTGTCCGTAGAACAGTCATTAATAATCACATAATCAAAATCCACTGCATTTTCCTGAATATTCCGTACTGTCTGTTCAATACATGCACTCTCGTTGTAAGCCGGAATAATAATCAGCTTTTTCATATCTCTACCTCAAATCCTTTTTATCCGTTGCTTTTTTCAGCTGAACCATATGCTTTTACCAGAAGCTTTGCCACAGGTTTCGGCCAGAATCTGCAGAACATCTCAAAGTCCTCCTGCATCCGCGCATGATCCCCCAGTACTTTTGATGTCTCGGAATCCTCATGGATCCTGTGATACATCAGGGGGCTGTTCACATACACAAAAGAACCGTTCAGACGTGACAGCCGCTCCCAGGCCTGCCAGTCCACATCACTGCGATAACCGAACGTAAACACTTTTTCCGGCAGCCGATCTTTCACGAAAGTGACCGAAGGACAGCAGATCGGATCTCCCACCGAAAGCACTCTCCGCCTTATCCAGCGGCTCTTCCAGAACCGGCGCACCGTCAGCGGCTTTAACATCATCCTTTTTATCTTCAAAAGCTTATTGGTCTGACAGACCTGATCCTCCCGCAGTTCCTCGTAATCCGTAAACGCAATCAGAGGATTCCGGGAGTCCTTCAGGTTTTTCAAAACCCTTTCCAGATATTCCGGCTTGTAGATATCATCCTGATGAGCGATGGTATAAAGCGGAGTTTTTACCTGAGCGCATCCGAAATTCCAGTCATCCGCTATGCTCTTTCTTCCCGTATTTATATAAAGGGGAAGCTGATATTTCTCCGCAAGTTCTGAAATATGTACGTTTGGTGTGGATGTGGATAAAAGGATCGTACTCCCCGAAATGGTCTGCTTCTTCAGAGAGCAGATGCACGCTTCCAGATAAGGACTTTCTTTATAGGCACATACTACGAACGTATGATTTTTTCCTGTGTAATTCATATCCTTATTTTTCCTCCTGTTTTTTCTGCTTTTTCTTCAAAAAAACGGCAATCATAACCGTAAACAGTAACGTCACAAGAAGCATGAGCCCCAGATAGAGCCAGGAAGCTCCCTGAATTCCAAGTCCTTTGATCAGAGGATCTGCAACGGGAAGTGCCAGAAGAAGCGCCGCCGTATATCCTGCCAGGATCAGCCGCTGATGACGCATAACCATAAGACCGTAATAAAGAATCACGCTTGCTGCACTGAATCCGCCTCCCACAAAGAGCAGAACCAGTTCCATGCGATATGCAGACAGATCTACCCCATACAGCCAGGATAAAACCGGTGTGCCCAGAGGATAACCGACTGCCACAGCCGCCACAGTGAGCACTGCCACAATACCCACTCCTTTTAAAAGGATCCTGACAAAAACAGATTTTTTCCCTTCCTCCCAGTTAACCGCCAGCGTCGTCAGCAGCGGTTTAAACGCAAATCCACTGAACAGATTAATCACTGAGGCCGGCATAAACAGGATTGCATAATAACTCTGAAACTCTTTTGACAGATAATTCTCCATGGAATATTTGGGAATATTATAAAGATACAACAAAATAAAGGATCCCAGAAACAAAGGGAAGCAGGTAGCCAGCAGACCTTTGATCTTATTCCACTGAAAGGACGGCCGCAGTTCCTCCAGTTTCCGGGCCTCCGGAATATTTAACCAGAACAGAAACCCTGCTGATACCAGAAAAGTCACCGCTGAAGTAAAAAGAAGGCTGCCCGTCACAAAAAGCACTGCAATAAAAGTCACCATAGTGATCAGCAGTCGGAAGAAAAGAGCTCTCCCTGCCAGATACAGTTTATTGTACTGCTGAAACATTCCGTGAAAAACATCTTCAAAAGCATCCAAAGCCTTCAGCGCACAGATCAGGATCAACACGATCGCTTCTTCTGTAATCCCCTCATGATAAAATCCATAAGCCGCCGCACAGATCATCATAATCCCACAGGTGACAATCCGGGAAGCAAAATAAGTCCCAAACTTAAAAAAATGACGGATATCGGTCGCCTGATACCCTCGCATCTCGTAGGCACCTACAGACTGCAGCTGCTGCGCCACCGCATAGGCAAAAGAAAAGACTCCTCCCACATAGGCACCTGCGATTCTCGTCACAGCCATCATAAGGAAAACGGAGAAAGCCGCATTCATGCCGCTTCCCATCGTATTCCAGAAATAATCCTTTTTCAGTTGACTACTGCTGTTTTCCATAAATAGACACCTGCTTTAAGTCCACATCTCCAAAGTCCAGACGGGACGGATAGTGATTTTTCCTCTGATTTTCCGGAGGCAGCTGCATATAGTCTCCATATCCCTTTGTCAGCAGCTCATGATTTTTATTCATCAGATTCACTTCAATCTTTTCAAACGGCACTCTCTGCAGCGGAAAAATCGCATCGACAGGAACCAGCCAGTTGTTCGGATTGGTATCTGACATATCCGTAACGTATTTTGTCTTCCCGTTATACATGGTTGCAGCCTTGTCAAACTGACGGTTCAGCCATCTCTGGGATACATGAAAGAGCACCAGAACTCCGTGCGCTGCTGCGCAGATCCCGTGCACCAGGCGGGCTTTCCAGCCGTCAAATGGCAGCACCGGGAAAGGCGTCGCCCGCAGAAAACAGAGTTTGGACCAGAACCAAGCCCGTCTGATCTGTTTTTTCCGCAGTTTCAGATCTTCCGGTACATTGTCATAGGGAAACACACCAATTCCCATAGCATACTGATATTTGCAGTTTTTAAAACATTCCGGAACATGATAGGTTCCCCTGTCTCTTATACACATCTCCGAGCCCACGAGACCGTACTAGATCTCGT
>URYM01000230.1 GCA_900552095.1 uncultured Blautia sp.
GAGATCTAGTACGGTCTCGTGGGCTCGGAGATGTGTATAAGAGACAGGTCTTGACCGGATCGGATAAATTTTCCCTTCCAGAGAAAACTGGTCTGCCGAATAGGTGCCGGAAGGGTCATAAAGAAGCGCTTCCCCTTCCCCCACGGTCACCTCTTTTCCTGTTACACGGGTATATTCCTCCGGCGTCAGGAAGGTGAGCGTCGCCATATCATTTCCCAGATACTGCCGGTCGCTGTTCAGAAGAAAAGTATCCCCATCTTCCCCGGCCACAAAGCTCAGGGACGCATATCCCATATAATTTTCAATCCCGGTGCCAAAAGTCTCAGCTGTCTTCTCTGCCAGTTCCCGGTATCCCCCCGCAAAATTCTGCGTATCGTTTCTCATATCAAAAGAAATGTCAGAAGGATAACGGCTGTGTATAATATCCTCCAGCGATCCATAAAGGGAAACAGACATGGAAACAGCCAGAAGGACTCCGGTGCTCAAAATACAGATATTGGCCAGTCCCACAGCATTTTGCTTCATCCGGTAAAGCATTCCCGAGACAGAGATAAAATGTTTTGGCTGATAATAATACCCCTTGTTCCAGCGCAGCGCCTTCAAAACTGCGATACTGCCTGCAGTAAAAATCAGGTAGGTTCCCACAATAACCAGAAGTACTGCGAGAAAGAACATAGTAAAGGCTTCCATCACATTTTTTGTGGTGATCGCAATGTAATATCCGGCTCCCAGGGAAATCGCTCCGGCAAGCGCCATAAGAAGGCGGGTCTTCGGCTCTTTCTCCCCCACTTCTTTACTCTTTAAAAGATCCACCGGCTTTGCCTTCCGGATCTGGATCAGATTAAAAAGGAGTGTCAGAAGGTAGATTGTCCCGAAAATCACTGCTGTGATCACCAGAGCCGGAGCATAAAAATGATAGCGGATCGTAGTATAGTTTCCCACCACCTTCAGGAGGATCCAGAACATCAGGCGGTCCATCACCACACCGATCACAAGACCCAGAATCTCGGAAGCCAGCGATACCATCAGAGTCTCTGTAAAGATCAGTCTTGCCAGATTTCTCTTATCCATTCCCAAAATATGATACAGTCCCAGCTCCTTTTTTCGTCTCTTCATAAGAAAACCGTTCGTATAGAAAAGAAAGATCAGGGAAAAAATCCCGACCACGCCAGTCCCGAACTGAAGAACCATCTGCGTAGCATCTCCTCCGCTCATCCTGGCCAGCCCCGGATTCAGAGCCAGAGACAGGATCAGATAAAACACTGCAACGGTACATCCTCCGGTCAGAATATAGGGAAAGTAACTGGCTTTATTCTTTTTCAGATTTTCCTTTGCCAGCCTGATGTAAAAAAATCTACTCATTCTGATCACCGCCCATCGTTGCCATAACGGTCAGTGTCTCTGATATCTTCTGGTACATCTGCTCATCCGTGCGTCCGGCCTTGTAAATCTGATGATACACTTCTCCATCCTTGATAAAGAGCACTCTTCCCGCCCGGCTGGCCGCTTTTATACTGTGAGTAACCATCAGGATCGTCTGTCCTTTCCGGTTGATCTCCTGAAACATATTGAGTAATTTATCTGTCGCCTTGGAGTCCAGCGCCCCTGTCGGCTCATCCGCCAGGATCAGCTCCGGATACGTGATGAGTGCCCGGGCTACTGCTGCCCGCTGCTTCTGACCTCCCGACACCTCATAGGGATATTTCCCCAGAAGCTGATCGATTCCAAGAAGCCTGGCGATCGGCACAAGCCTTTCCTTCATCTCCCTGTAATCTTTCCCCGCCAGAACCAGCGGCAGATAAATATTATCTTCCAGCGTAAAGGTATCCAGAAGGTTAAAATCTTGAAAAACAAATCCCAGATGTTCTCTCCGGAAGGAAGCCAGCTCTTTTTCCCGGATCCCCAGAATACTTTTTCCATCCAGCAGAACCTCTCCGGCCGTAGGCTGATCCAGAGAAGCCAGAATATTTAACAGTGTTGTCTTTCCGGATCCAGACTCTCCCATAATCGCCACGTACTCACCCTTCTCCACGGAAAAACTCACATTTTTTAATGCCTCCACCTGATTTCCGCCAAAGCGGGTGGTATATATCTTTTTTACATTCTGTACTTCTAACAGTGCCATCTTGTTTTCTCCTTTCCTGTCGTCCATGATGCCAGTATATCTCTTTTTTCTGCCTGCTGCCATGGATTCCTCTTACAAAAAAAGCTCCAACCTTACATTTCTGTAAGATTGGAACTGGAATAAAGACTGAAATCCAGAGATACCCGGGTTCCCTCACCCGGAACAGAAGATATGGAAAGCCTGTGAGAAAGCTGCCCGGCGATCTTCCGCCAATCCCTGTGGATTTCTTATCCTGACGCCCGTTATATCCGATATAGCCCTGCTCAAAAATCCTGAAAACCTGACCGGTATAGTTTTTATACTATTTTGAAAATAATGTTACAATCCTTTCTGCCGCTTCTCTTGTATCTTCCGGTGAGCCAAAAGTCGAGAACCGGAAATAGCCTTCTCCACAGGCTCCAAATCCTTCTCCCGGTGTTCCCACAACCTGAATTTCATGTAACAAATACTCAAAAAGCTCCCAGCTCCCCATTCCATTTGGACACTTCATCCAGATATATGGGGCATTCTTTCCTCCGCAATACCAGATTCCAATCTGCTCCAGTGCATGCATCAATGTTCTGGCATTTTTTTTATAAATCTGAATATTTTCATGAATCTGTCTTTGTCCTTCTTCTGTAAAAACGGCTGCTCCGCCTTTCTGAATTATGTACGACACACCATTTGTCTTTGTAGTACGATTACGTACCCACATTTCATTAAAATTCATTCCATTACGGTTCAATTCCTTTGGTATTATCGTATATCCTGTCTCTTATACACATCTCCGAGCCCACGAGACCGTACTAGATCTC
>URYM01000231.1 GCA_900552095.1 uncultured Blautia sp.
GGGCAAACTGGATTTTAAGAACTTTACGATCCGGATCAATGACCGGCGGATTTTAAAGGCTATGGCTTCTTACAGTGGATTTCCGGCAGAGAGCTTTGATACCGTGTTTATTATTCTGGATAAGATGGATAAGATCGGTCTCGAGGGCGTGGCGGAAGAACTGAAAAAGGAAGGTTTTGAGGAGAAAGCCATAGAGACTTATCTGGGACTGTTCAGAGAAATCACGCCGGATGCGGCAGGAGTGGCTTACTGCGGGGAAAAGCTTTCCGATGTGCTGGATGCAAAATATGCGGAGGATCTGCAGACCATCATCCGAAGTGTGGATGCAGTCAAGAGCGCGGATTTTAAGATTGTATTTGACCCCACGCTGGTGCGGGGAATGTCGTATTATACCGGGCCGATCTTTGAGATCGCCATGGATGAGTTTGGCGGAAGCGTGGGCGGCGGCGGCCGCTATGATGAGATGATCGGGAAATTTACCGGTCAGGATACGCCGGCCTGCGGATTTTCCATCGGTTTTGAGAGGATTGTCATGCTTCTTCTGGAACGGGGATATGAGGTTCCGGGGACAGCTGCCCGCAAGGCATATCTGATTGAAAAAAATATGCCGGCGGACCGTCTTCTGGAGATCCTGAAGAAGGCGGAAGAAGAGCGGAGAGCGGGACGGACTGTGACCGTCACGATGATGAAGAAGAACAAGAAATTCCAGAAAGAGCAGATGGCTCAGGAAGGTTACCAGGAGTTTGAGGAGTTTTTTGTCTCCTGAGAATTTGATAATGGAGGAGAAGTATCATGGCAGAATCCATGAAGGGATTAAAGAGAACCTGCCGGTGTGCAGAAGTTTCCAGGGAGCAGATCGGAAGCAGAGTCACACTGATGGGATGGGTTCAGAAAGCGAGAAATAAGGGCGGTATCGTGTTTGTGGATTTACGGGACCGTTCCGGCATTATGCAGCTGATCTTTGAGAACGGCAGCATTGACGAGGAAGGATTTGAGAAAGCAGGCCGTCTGCGCAGCGAATTTGTGATCGCTGTGGAGGGCGTGGTGGAGAAAAGAAGCGGTGCAGTTAATGAAAATCTGGCGACCGGTGAGATGGAAGTGCGGGTAAACATGCTGCGCGTACTCTCCGAGGCGGAGACACCGCCGTTTCCTATTGAGGAGAATTCCAAGACAAAGGATGAGATCCGGCTGAAATACCGCTATCTGGATCTGCGCCGTCCGGATCTGCAGAGAAATCTGATCCTGCGCAGCCAGGTGGCAATGCTGACCAGACAGTTTCTGTCGGGAGAGGGATTCCTGGAAATTGAGACTCCCATGCTGACCAAGAGTACGCCGGAAGGGGCGAGAGATTATCTTGTTCCCAGCCGTGTACATCCGGGGAATTTTTATGCGCTGCCCCAGTCGCCCCAGATTTTTAAACAGCTTTTGATGTGTTCCGGTTATGACCGGTACGTGCAGCTGGCCAGATGTTTCCGGGATGAGGATTTAAGAGCGGACCGCCAGCCGGAGTTTACCCAGATCGATATGGAGCTGGCCTTTGTAGATGTGGATGATGTGATCGATGTAAATGAGAGACTGCTGGCTTATCTCTGGAAAGAGATTCTGGGCGTGGAGATTGCTCTGCCGATCCAGCGGATTACCTGGCAGGAGGCCATGGATCGCTTTGGCTCGGACAAGCCGGATATGCGCTTTGGCATGGAACTGACAGATGTATCTGAGGTGGTGAAGGATTCTTCCTTTGCTGTATTCCAGAATGCGCTTGCGGCAGGCGGAAGTGTCCGGGGAATCAATGCAAAGGGACAGGGAGCTATGCCCCGGAAGAAGATTGACAGGCTGGTAGATTTTGCAAAAGACTACGGCGCAAAAGGGCTGGCTTACATCTGCATTGGTGAGGATGGCAGTCTGAAGTCTTCCTTTGCCAAGTTTATGACAGAGGAGGAGATGGACGGTCTGATCCGGGCGATGGACGGACAACCGGGAGACCTGCTTCTCTTTGCGGCAGACAGAAACAAGGTGGTCTGGGCTGTTCTGGGTGCCCTGCGTCTGGAACTGGCCCGTCAGATGGAGATTCTGGACAAAAATGAGTACTGCTTTGCCTGGGTAACGGAGTTCCCTCTGTTGGAGTGGTCAGAGGAGGAGCAGCGTTTTACTGCCATGCATCATCCCTTTACCATGCCCATGGAGGAGGATCTGCCCTTCCTGGAATCTGATCCGGGAAGAGTGCGGGCGAAAGCTTACGATATTGTGCTCAATGGTACAGAGCTGGGCGGAGGAAGTGTCCGGATCCATCAGAACGATGTGCAGGAGAGGATGTTTGCCGCGCTCGGGTTTACTATGGAGAAGGCGTATGAGCAGTTTGGTTTCCTTTTGAATGCTTTTAAATACGGAGTTCCTCCCCATGCAGGACTGGCTTACGGTCTGGATCGTATGATCATGCTGATGACCGGGTCTGACAGTATCCGCGATGTAATCGCGTTCCCGAAGGTGAAAGACGCTTCCTGTCTGATGAGCGAGGCGCCGAACCGGGTGGATGAAAAGCAGCTGGAGGAATTATCCCTGGCGATCCGCGTACAGGAAGAAGAATAAAAAAGAAAAGAAAATCCGGAGAAGGTATTGTTTTGGCGTACCTGATCCGGATTTTTTTGAGTTTCCAGAATTTACAATCCTGATTTTCCCGTACAGAAATGTCGTGAAATAATATTTTTTTGCGGATTTTTGTAAAAAATGCGAATAGTATAAAAAGAAAATCCATGATTAAATAAAATAGAAGTGAAAATAACTGAAATAGATATGTAAAAATTGTGCATAATATACAAAATAAAAAAGTAATCATAAAATAAGTTTTTACACCATATTGACGAATGAAAAATATCCTGCTATAATTTTAGTCA
>URYM01000232.1 GCA_900552095.1 uncultured Blautia sp.
CGAGATCTAGTACGGTCTCGTGGGCTCGGAGATGTGTATAAGAGACAGACCAGATCCTTTCCTTTATAAAGGATCTGCCCTCCGGTGATTTCGCCCGGCGGATTGGGGATCAGCCGCATAACGCCAAGGCTGGAAACACTTTTTCCGCTTCCGCTCTCTCCCACAATCCCCAGCTTTTCACCTTTGTGAAGACTGTAGTTCAGATGATTGACCGCCTGAACGACGCCCTCCGCCGTCTTAAACTGCACACACAGATCTTTAATTTCCAAAATGGTTTCTGTCTGATTCATGATCTATTCCCACATCTCTCTCGCATATTTTAGTGTATTTACGTAGTAAAGTATCAACGCTATAAACAGTTGATGATACATACACTAAAATTTACCACACTTTTTCTTAAAATTCAACCAAAAAAGCCGCCAAAGTGCATTTTTCCCTGCACCCTGGCGGCACTGTTCCTGTTATATCGCAGCAAATCCCCGTTCCAGATCTTCCAGAAGATCTTCAATATGCTCCGTCCCCACAGACAGCCGGATCGTATTTTGGCCGATTCCCTGTTCCTGCAGTTCTTCTTCTGTCAGCTGGGCATGCGTCGTCGTGGCGGGATGGATCACCAGGCTTTTCACATCCGCTACATTAGCCAGCAGCGAAAAAATCTTCAGATGATCAATAAAAGCATGGGCCTCCTGCTTTCCACCTTTTATCTCAAAGGTAAAAATCGATCCTCCTCCATTGGGAAAGTACTTCTCATACAATTTGTGATCCGGATGATCGATAAGTGACGGATGATTTACTTTTTCCACTTTCGGATGAGACGCCAGATATTCTGCCACACGTTTCGTATTCTCCGCATGGCGCTCCAGTCTCAGGGAAAGCGTCTCAATCCCCTGCAGAAGCAAAAAGGCATTAAAGGGAGAAATAGCCGCCCCCTTATCTCTGAGCAGAACTGCCCGGACATAAGTGACAAAGGCTGCCGGACCGGCCGCTTCGGTAAAGCATACTCCATGGTAGCTGGGATTTGGACGAGAAATAGCCGGATATCTGTCTGATCTGTTCCAGTCGAACTTTCCTGAATCCACAATCACTCCACCCAGCGTTGTCCCGTGTCCCCCAAGAAATTTCGTAGCAGAATGAATCACCAGATCTGCCCCGTGCTCAATAGGCCGGATCAGATAGGGCGTTCCAAAGGTGTTGTCCACTACCAGAGGAAGACCATGCCTGTGGGCAATTTCTGCTATGGCGTCCAGATCCGGGATATCACAGTTGGGATTTCCCAAAGTTTCCAGATAGACCGCCCTCGTCTGTTCTGTAATCGCCCCTTCCACCTCTGAGAGATCATGGGCATCTACAAAAGTTGTTGTGATCCCATAATGAGGCATCGTATGAGCCAGCAGATTATAACTTCCCCCATAAATTGTCTTCTGAGCAACGATGTGCCCCTCATCTGCCGCCAGCGCCTCTATCACATAGGCTATGGCAGCCGCACCGGAAGCTAGCGCCAGAGCTGCTGTTCCTCCTTCCAGAGCCGCAACCCGCTTTTCCAGTACTTCCTGGGTAGAATTTGTAAGTCTGCCGTAGATGTTTCCTTCTTCCTCCAGACTGAATCTTGCAGCCGCATGGGCTGAATTTTCAAATACGTAAGAAGTCGTTTGATAAATGGGAACTGCCCTTGCTCCTGTAGCCGGATCCGGTTCTTCCTGTCCCACGTGCAGCTGAAGTGTCTCAAATCTGTACTCACTCATACTCTTATCCTCTCTTCCCTCGCTCTTTTCAGCAAAAGTGATAGGCGTATCTTAACTCTATAAACCTATCTTGTCAATAGGTTTATACTCTGTTTTTTCAAATTTTCCATACTGTTTCTTGCCAGAACCTATTCCTGTGCATTATACTTAATTTTACAGATACCGTTTTTACAGGAGGAAGCGATATGATTTCTACGAAAGGAAGATATGCTCTGCGCGTGATGATCGATCTGGCCCAGCAGGATGCCGGGCGCTGTGTCCCTCTGGAGGAAATCGCCACCCGTCAGGGAATTTCAAAAAAATATCTGGAACTGATCATAAAAATTCTCGTCCGTGAAAATCTTCTGAAGGGAATGCGCGGAAAAGGCGGCGGGTACCGTCTCACCCGCCGCCCGGAAGAATACACGGTGTGGGAAATCCTGACACTGGCTGAAGGAACGCTTGCCAGCGTGGCCTGCCTTGCTCCCGACGCAAAAATCTGTGAACGCAGACCACTCTGCCGTACCTATCCCATGTGGGAGCGCTTCGATACTCTGGTATACCGCTTTTTTTCCGGTATCACACTGGAGGATCTGATCAGCGGCCATATTCCTGATATTCCCACCGTCCTGCCTGGCAGTTCTCCTGCCCGCTCCTGACAGCCGGCAATCCTTTTTTCTGCCGTTTCGTCTCTGCCGCCACGCACAGTTCCAGAACACTGCCGCCGATACACCTGGCCTTGTCCGAGATTGTAAAGCAATTTTCCAGCTCCCCTTTTCTCGGATCAATATCCGCTATTTTAAATCCTTTTCGGACCGGATACCCATCCCGCAGAAGTCCTCTTAAGATTCCGCCGATGGAAGCCCTTACCGGAACTGTGCTCCCGTCCTCTCTGAGAATTTCTCCAATCAAATCTTTCTCTTCCACCACATCCGCAATCCGTCTTATATTTTTAAAAATACCGGATTCCTCTGCGTGGATCACCCGTTCAGAAGTATAGCCGCCCACATTTCCCGGGATTCCCGTATCCGGCAACGCACTTCCTGCGCGGATAATCCGTCCCAGATTATGCCCGCGCATGGTCTCAATCACGTAATCCACATCCACACCGGCTTCAAACTGTCTCTTATACACATCTGACGCTGCC
>URYM01000233.1 GCA_900552095.1 uncultured Blautia sp.
TCTACACGCGTAAGATCGTCGGCAGCGTCAGATGTGTATAAGAGACAGGACTTACCGGGTGTGGGATCTTCTGTATTCGCTGATGCTGGAGTCTCACAACGATACGGCCGTAGTGCTGGCAGAGCATGTGGGTACGACGACGGAAGGATTTCAGAAAATGATGAACCGTAAGGCAGAGGAAATCGGCTGTACCGATACTTATTTTATTACGCCAAACGGGCTGGATGCAGAGGATGAGGGGGGAAGCCATCATACGACAGCAGCGGATCTGGCCCGGATCATGCGTTACTGTATCTGCATTTCTCCGGAAAGGGAGGCATTTCTTGAGATCACAGGTACTGTTTCTTATACTTTTTCGGATGGTACAGGAACCCGCAGTTTTTCCTGTTACAACCATAATGCTTTTCTGGACATGATGGAAGGTGCACTCTCCGGAAAAACAGGTTTTACAGGAAAGGCAGGATACTGCTATGTGGGAGCGCTGGAGAGGGACGGAAGAACATTTCTCGTATCCCTTCTGGCCTGTGGGTGGCCCAACAACAAGACTTATAAATGGAGTGATACAAAGGCATTGATGACTTACGGGCTGGAGCATTATGAATACCGGCAGGTCTTTGAAAAAGAACAGACATTTCCCGGAATACCGGTTCAGGGAGGAAGGTGTGAGGAAATGCTGGGGACCCTTCCCAGGGCAGAGGTGGGATTTAACATTCCTGAGGAGGAACAGTCGCTGCGCCTGCTTCTGAAAGAGGGAGAGCAGGTACGGATCGAGACTGACCTTCCCCAGGCACTGACGGCGCCGGTGGAAGCAGGAGACTATGTGGGCAGTGTAAAGTACTATCTGGAGGATGAGCTTGCGGCGGAATATCCGGTCTGTGCGTTGGAGAGCATAAAGAAGATTGATTTTAACTGGTGTTTTGATATAATAAAAAAAAGATACCTGCGTGCTGCCGGAGGATGAGAGGCGGCGCACAGTACGAAGGAGGAAAAGGATGAAACAGTATATCATGGCACTGGATCAGGGGACAACCAGTTCCCGCTGTATCATTTTCGATAAAGAGGGAAAAATCTGCAGTATGGTGCAGAAGGAGTTTGAGCAGATTTTTCCTCAGCCCGGATGGGTGGAGCATAATCCGGTCACGATCTGGTCTTCCCAGCTGTCAGCTGCCATGGAGGCGATGAGTGAGCTGCGTCTTACGGCTAAGGAAATTGCTGCGATCGGAATCACCAATCAGAGAGAGACAACAGTGATCTGGGAGAAAGCCACGGGGCAGCCGGTTTATAATGCCATCGTCTGGCAGTGCAGAAGGACGGCGGATATAGTAGAAGAGCTAAAAGAAGACGGTTTCGATCAGGTAATCCAGAAGAAGACCGGGCTTGTCCCGGATGCATATTTTTCCGGTACAAAGGTGAAGTGGATTCTGGATCATGTGCCGGGGAGCCGGGAGCGGGCAAGAAGAGGCGAACTGCTTTTTGGAACAATGGATACCTGGCTGATCTGGAATCTGACCGGGGGAAAGAGTCATGTGACAGATTATACAAATGCTTCCAGAACGATGCTTTTTGATATTCATACGCTGAAGTGGGACAGGGAGATTCTGGACAGACTGGATATACCGGAAGAAATGCTGCCGGAGGTAAAGCCCAGCAGCTGTGTGTATGGATATACCGGTCCGGGGATTCTGGGAGAGGGAATTCCGATTGCGGGTGCGGCCGGGGATCAGCAGGCGGCACTGTTCGGACAATGCTGTCACGAGGCGGGAATGGTAAAGAATACGTACGGAACCGGCTGCTTTTTGCTGATGAATACGGGCGAACAGGCGGTGGAGAGCAAAAACGGACTGCTTACCACCATTGCGGCAGGAGTTGACGGAAAGGTACATTATGCTCTGGAGGGAAGCATTTTTGTGGCAGGCGCGGCGATCCAGTGGCTGCGGGATGAGCTGAGGATCCTGGACAGCGCTGCCAGGAGTGAGGAAGCCTGTCTGGCGGTGCCGGATACCAATGGAACGTATGTAGTTCCCGCTTTTACAGGACTTGGGGCTCCTTACTGGGATCAGTATGCCCGCGGAGCTGTGGTAGGCCTTACCAGAGGAACCAGCCGGGAACATCTGATCCGGGCGACGGTGGAATCACTGGCCTATCAGACGTATGATCTGTTGGATGCCATGGAAAAAGATTCCGGTATCGGGATCCGGGAATTGCGGGTAGACGGGGGCGCCAGCGCCAACAATTTTCTGATGCAGTTTCAGGCGGATATTATGCAGTGTGAGGTGATTCGGCCGGAGTGTATTGAGACAACAGCGCTGGGAGCGGCTTACCTTGCCGGGCTGGCAGTGGGATACTGGAAAAATGTGGATGAAATCCGCTTAAACTGGGCGCTGGAAAGGAAGTTCCTGCCTGCTATGGACAGCGGACACAGAGAAAAGCTGATCAGAGGATGGAAAAAAGCAGTGTGCTGTTCCTTTGACTGGGCCAGAGATGAGGCTTAAGGAAAGCGCTTATGAGAGAGACTGTAAGGAAACTGCTGCGGGCTTTGTCCAATCCGGAAGAGGATCTGGATGTAAAAAAGACCCGTCAGCTGATGGATTTGAAAAAGCTGGATCCGATGAAGATTTTTTACCGCACACTGGATGAGAAAATTTACAATGGGGATCGGGAGATTCCGGTCCGCGTTTATTTCCCGGGTCAGGAAGAGGAGGAAAAGGCGGTGCTTCTCTTTTTTCACGGGGGAGGTTTCGTGACGGAAAGCGTAGAGAGTTACAACAGGATCTGCTGGAATATGGCCCGGGCAACGGGTTGCAGGGTAGCTGTCTCTTATACACATCTCCGAGCCCACGAGACCGTACTAGATCTCGTA
>URYM01000234.1 GCA_900552095.1 uncultured Blautia sp.
TGTATAAGAGACAGCCTACTCCGGAACCGCCGACCCCCACTCCGGTTCCTCCAACGGAACCCCCGGCTCCTCCCACTCCGGAGCCGGAGGGGCTTTAACCGGTTCACAAAAATTTTGCAATCTTTAATAATTTGTAAGCCTCTGACATATTTACAATTTCCCGTTCACCTCCTATAATAGAAGTGTTGACAGGAATCGACACTTTTAGAAAAGAAGGACTTAATGAATGGAAAGCAAAACAAAAAAGAGCAAGAAAAAACTAATCATCCTCAGTGTGGTGCTGAGTTTTCTGGTACTGCTTCTGATCTTTGTCGGATTTTATGCCTACATGGCCATGAAGTACAGCAAAACTTTTTATCCCCACACCATCATAAACAACATTGATTATTCAGGAATGACACCGGAAGAAACGGAAAACAGTCTGATCGGCGCCAATGGCGAATACACTCTGACTCTGAAATTCCGAAATGACAAGACCGAAACGATTTCCGGGGCTGATTTCCAGTACAGCTATCTGCTGGACAGTCCGGTATCTGATCTTCTTGATCAGCAGAATCCTCTGATGTGGATTTTTGAACAGGGAAAATCTCACGAGTACACAATCACCGGTTCCCCCGTATATAATGAAGAAAAATTATCCGAACTGCTGTCCTCCCTTCCGGAATTGCAGACAGCCAATATGGAAGCGCCGGTAGACGCCGCTTTAACCTATGAAAATAATCAGTACACAGTGACGCCTCACTCAGAGGGAACAACACTGGCTCCCGATGCCGTTATTGATGCGGTAAAGGAGGCCGTCTCAAACCGGGAAGAAGAAGTGGACGTGGATGCTCTGGGACTTTATCAGCAGCCTCAGTACCGTTCCGATGAAGATTCCCTTCTTTCCACCCAGGCCAAGCAGCTCAACGAGTGGGCCAACGCTCACATCACTTATAATCTGCCTGACGGTTCTACAACGGAAGTCACCCCAGAACTTCTGAAAACCTGGCTGGTACAGAACGACGATGGAACCTTCACCAAAAATGAAGATTATTTTAATGAACAGCTGAAAGCCTTCCTCCGGGAAATGGGGAAAAAGGTGGATAACGTAAAAAAGGAACGGCTTTTTGATTCAACCAATAATGGAACCATTACAATTCCCGTCAGCGAATATAACACTTACGGCTATGAGACGGATGAAGCGGCTGAAGCAGAAGTTCTGAAGCAGCTGATTGCGGAACACAAAGTCACCACAAAAGAACCGGAATACCTGCACCGGGAAAAGGGAAAAGAAAATCACGGGCTCGGCGATACTTACCTGGAGATCAACCTGACCGCCCAGCATCTCTGGTTCTACAAAGACGGACAGCTTGCTTTCGAGACCGACAGCATTGTTTCCGGGCGAATGACAACCTGGCGCTACACTCCGGCCGGTTCTTTCCGTATCGCTAATAAAGAACTGGATCATATCATGAAGGGAACCAACTCCGCCGGAAAAGTTCTGTATGAAACTCCCTGTGATTACTGGATGCTGATCATTCCCGAACTGGGAATCGGACTTCATGATGCCGAGGCCAATCATGTCCGGACTGACTGGAGCAAAACAGCCTACATCAACAATGGTTCTCACGGCTGCATCAACATGAGAGACAGCGAAGCTGCCACTCTTTACGAAATGCTGGAGACCGGAACGCCTGTCATTATGTACTACACCGAACCTTACACGCTGGTTCCGGAAGAAGAACCATCCTAAACAGTCAGAGTACAAAAATGGAGTCGCAAAAAAGTGCCGCGGCAGAACGCATCTTCAAAGATACATTCTGCCGCGGCACTTTTTTTCTCTATTCTTTAATCGTCATCCAGTTTCAGCACACTCATAAATGCTTTCTGCGGAATTTCCACATTTCCCACCTGGCGCATCCGCTTCTTTCCTTCCTTCTGTTTCTCCAGAAGTTTCTTCTTCCGCGTAATATCACCGCCGTAACATTTGGCCAGCACATCTTTTCGCAGCGCTTTTACCGTCTCACGGGCAATAATCTTGCTTCCCACCGCTGCCTGAATGGGAATCTCAAAAAGCTGGCGCGGAATCTCTTCCTTCAGCTTCTCACACATCTTTCTGCCCCGCTCATAAGCCGAACCCGCAAACACGATAAAGGACAGGGCATCCACCTCTTCCTTGTTGATCAGAATATCCAGCTTCACAAGCTCAGACTGCTCGTAGCCCTTAAGCTCATAATCAAAGGACGCATATCCTCTGGAACGGGATTTCAACGCGTCAAAAAAGTCGTAAATGATCTCATTTAACGGCAGGTCGTATTTTAACAGCGCGCGGGTTTCTTCCATATATTCCATGCCCAGATAAATGCCCCTGCGCTCCTGACACAGCTCCATGATCGGCCCGATAAACTCCGTCGTCACCATAATTTCCGCGGAAACGACAGGCTCCTCCATATATTCGATTTCCGAAGGATCCGGAAGGTTGGAGGGATTTGTCAGCTCGATCATGTCCCCGTTTGTCTTGTGCACGCGGTACACAACGCCCGGAGCCGTTGTCACCAGATCCAGATTATACTCCCGTTCCAGACGCTCCTGAATGATTTCCAGATGCAGAAGCCCCAGAAAACCGCAGCGGAATCCAAAGCCCAGCGCCACGGACGTCTCCGGCTCATAAAACAGGGACGCATCGTTTAGCTGCAGCTTTTCCAGCGCATCGCGCAGATCCGGGTATTTTGCGCCGACCGCCGGATACAGGCCGCAGTACACCATCGGATTGACCTTTTTGTAGCCCGGCAGCGCTTCCGCACACGGGTTTGCCGCATCCGTGATCGTATCGCCCACACGGGTATCCTGTCTCTTATACACATCTCCGAGCCCACGA
>URYM01000235.1 GCA_900552095.1 uncultured Blautia sp.
CCCAATCCCCAGCAGACAGGTCAAAGAGAAGGAGTTCATCTGCTCCGTCATCTCTGTACTGCCGGGTCAGCCGGAGCGGATCACCGTCTTCAAAAAGCTGCTCTTCTTTCAGTCCCTGTACCGCCTGCCCCTTTTTCAGGAAAAGGCAGGGAACAATTTTTTTTGCCGTCATATGTATGCCTCCTTACAGACTTCCCTTAGTGGAAAGCACTTCTTTTATCCGTCCGTCAAAAGAAAGAGCTTCATCCAGCGCCTTTGCAAAACTCTTGAATAAAGCCTCTGCTATATGATGATTATTGCCGCTGCTTAAAACTTTAAAATGCAGGTTCATGGCTGCCGAGCAGGAAACGGCATAAAAAAATTCTTTTATTGTTTCTGTCTCCAGATCCCCGATTTTTTCACAGGAAAAGCCTGCGTCCCAGGAAAAATATGATCTGCCGGAAAGATCGACAGCACAGAGGACCAGCACCTCATCCATAGGAAGGATACAGCTTCCGTACCGGCGGATTCCTTTTTTTTCACCCGCCGCTTCCCGGATTGCTGTTCCCAGCACAATTCCCGTATCTTCCACCGTGTGATGGGTATCTACCTGAAGATCTCCCTCTGCCTGAAGATCCAGATCAAAAAAGCCGTGGCGGGCAAATCCCTCCAGCATATGATCAAAAAATCCGATTCCCGTGGAAATCCTGTACTGCGTGCCGTCCCCGTCCAGCCCGAGACTCAGGCGGATCCTGGTTTCTTTTGTGTTTCTCTCACAGACTGCCTCTCTTTTCTTATTCATACTTCCTCCTCAAACCGGACAGCTATAGAATTCGCATGGGCTGTCAGCTGTTCCGCTTCTGCAAATTGAATAATTTCATTTCCAATCTCTTTCAAAGCCTCTCTGGAGTAATAGACAACGCTTGACTTTTTCACAAAGTCATCAACCGAGAGAGGGGAGAAGAATTTTGCCGTTCCATTGGTGGGCAGGATATGATTCGGTCCTGCAAAATAATCCCCCAGCGGTTCGCTGCTGTAGGGTCCCAGAAAAATTGCGCCGGCATTTCTAATCCGGGTCATTACCTCAAAGGGGTTTTCCACCATCAGTTCCAGATGCTCGGAAGCGATAACATTCGCCGCCTCCACCGCGCTTTCCAGATCGTCTGCCAGAAGAATACAGCCGAAATTTTCCAGTGAACGCTCGATAATCTCGCTCCTCGAGAGGGTTTTCAGAAAGTTTTCAATTTCCCGTGTCACCGCATCTGCCAGTTTTTCACTGGTGGTAATTAAAATTGCAGAAGCCAGCTCATCGTGCTCCGCCTGAGAGAGAAGGTCGGCTGCCACGTAGCGGGGATTGGCACTTTCATCTGCAATCACCAGAATCTCACTGGGACCGGCCACTGAATCAATACTGACATGTCCATAAACCGCTTTTTTTGCCAGCGCCACATAAATATTTCCGGGACCTACAATTTTATCTGCCCGGGGAATTGTCTCTGTGCCGTAGGCGAAAGCCGCCACCGCCTGAGCGCCTCCCATTTTATAGATTTCTGTCACGCCTGCTTCCTTTGCAGCCGCCAGGACTGCCGGATTTACTTTTCCTTCCCGGTTGCAGGGAGTGGCCATGACGATCCGTTCTACACCTGCCACCTTTGCCGGAATCACATTCATCAGCACAGAGGAGGGATAAACCGCCTTACCTCCGGGGACATAGACGCCTACACAGGATAAGGGAGAAATCTTCTGCCCCAGAAAAGTTCCCTTTTCTGAGGAAGTAAACCAGCTGTTTTTCTTCTGTTTTTCGTGAAAAGCCTGAATATTTTTTCCGGCTTTTTGGATTATTTCGATCAGCTTCGGATCCATCCGGCGGCAGGCCTCTTCAAATTCCTCTCCGGTGACCCGCATCGTTTCAGGCGTCAGATCGGCTCCGTCAAACTGTCTGGTGTAAGAAAGAAGTGCTTCATCCTTTTTCTCTTTTACCGCTTCCAGAATCTCACGCACCGCTTTTTCCTGTTCCGGATACTGGGCAGGACTTCTTTTCAGGAGATTTTCCAGAAGTCCTTTTGTGCTGTCTGTTGTAAGTTTTACGATTCGCATGTTATCCCTCCTTCTGGATCAGTTCCCGAAGTTTTACGATCAGACTGCTGATCCGCTCCTTTTCCATCCGCATACTGACCTGATTGACCACCATCCGGGCAGAGAGGGGGCAGACCTCTTCCAGGATCTGCAGTCCGTTCTCCCTTAGGGTAGATCCGGTCTCTACAATGTCCACAATCACCTCAGACAGTCCTACAATAGGCGCCAGTTCAATCGAGCCGTTCAGTTTGATGATCTCTACCGTCTGATGTTTCTGATTATAAAAATAATCTTTGGCAATACGGGGATATTTGGTTGCTACCCGGATCTGCTGGCTGTTCTGCAGGAATGTCCGGGCAGATTCCGGACCACAGACGCACATCCTGCATTTTCCAAATCCCAGGTCCAGAACCTCAAAAAGATTTCGCTGCTCTTCCAGGAGGGTATCGCTGCCCACAATGCCGATATCCGCCGCACCGTATTCCACATAAGTGGGAACATCCGGTCCCTTGGCCAGAAAGAAACGGATTTTTGCTTCTTCATTCACAAAGATAAGTTTCCTGGAGTCTTTCTCTTTCATCTCTTCACAGGGGATCCCTGCCTGTTCAAATAATTTCATAGCCTGGCCGGCCAGTCTTCCTTTTCCCAGAGCAATCGTTAAATAGCGCATAATTTCCTCCTAAAACCGCAGAACATTATCAAACCCGGAAAGATCCGGCTCTCCTTTTTCCTCTGTACAGAAACAGGTTACGGACTCTCCGCTGCTGTCTCTTATACACATCTGACGCTGCCGACGAT
>URYM01000236.1 GCA_900552095.1 uncultured Blautia sp.
TAACTGACCGCATTTATCGTGGAAAGTATACTCCGTCTCCAGTAAGACGAGTTGAGATTCCCAAATCAGATGGTGGTGTGCGAAAGCTTGGCATACCAACAGTGCTAGACCGTACACTTCAACAGGCAATAACCCAACAGTTAGTGCCAACCTATGAACCACTGTTTGCAGAGTGTAGCTATGGCTATCGTCCGAACAGAAGTGCAAAAGAGGCAAGTGCCGTTTGGTAATGGAAATCGGGGCTTTCTCAATCTCGCTGGCCCACACCGAGCGGATTCCGCACCGGGAGGCAGCAAGGGGAAAGACCCCGATCCTGTCAAACAGACTTCCCAGCTTAATGTCAGGCATTTCTGCCATGTCCTTTTACTGCCAGGACGCCCTCTAAAGTCGTTGCCGCAATGCCAAGCCTTCCGGCAACTGCAATATCGTTTTTCACATCTTCATCCACTGTTTCCCCGCAGACAATCAGCGTATGGGAACGGCGGAGCATATCCCGGGCCATGTCAATCCCGGCTTTGTGTTCCTCGGGTACGCTGTCGTCTAAAAACAGCGGAAGGTAGATCAGCGGACAGATGGGAGAAAATCCCGCCTCATAAGCAAGGCGGCAGTAGCCCGCCGCCAGTTCCATGTCGATTTCCGGCTGTCCGCTCCATGCGGCAGTCAGATATGCTAAGGGTCGTTTCATTGAATAACCTCCGTTTCTTCTTATATAGAATGGGTATCAGCAAGGTTCGCCTTTCCCCTCCGCCCCTTTCCCCGGAAAGGGGGACGGCTCTGGAGAATTTATATCCCCGTCGCTTGACTGTGTAAAAGCATAACCGGGAGAAATCCGTCAAGGGTGCCGTATGGCACCGCCTCCGGCGGCGTATGCCCTTGACGGATTTTCCCGGCTATGCTAAGGGATAACTGGCGACGGGGAATAACATTTTATATGTTTTTATCACCGGAGGAGATTACACTCTGTCTTCCAGAGATGATGGAATCCATGCAGATGACGGAGCTGCCATTTCCGGAGGCAGTATTAAGATTTCAGAAAGCTACGAAGGAATAGAAGGTTTGACGATCGATATTACAGGAGGACAGATCGATATTACAGCATCTGACGACGGTGTGAATGCTGCCGGAGGCAGAGACGGAAGCAGTATGGAAAAAGGACAAGATCCGTTTGTATCTATGGAAGGAGCCTATATTTCAATTTCAGGCGGCAGTCTGAGAATCAACGCGTCAGGAGATGGGATTGATTCAAATGGAGATCTTATGATTTCCGGTGGAGAAACCTATTTATCCGGACCGGTCAATGGTGGAAATAGTTCATTGGATTATAATGGAAAAGCAGTGGTCACAGGAGGAATTTTTGCTTCATCAGGCGCATCCGGTATGGCACAAAACTTTGATCCATCTTCTACCCAGGGGATAATAATGGTTACTTTGAATCCGCAGGAAGCCGGAACGCAGATCGCCCTGAAAAACAGTGACGGCACAGAGCTTTTATCCTGGAAAGCAGAAAAAGAATATTCATCTGTCCTCATTAGCAGCCCGGATATCAGACAGGGAGAAAGATATTCATTAACAGCCGGTACGGAGGAGAAAACGATTACTATGGACAGTCTTGTTTACGGCACCGATATTCCTGAAAACGGAAAGGCTCCCGTTGGCAGTGAGACTCCTAAAGGCGGTAGGGGGCCTGAGAACGGCGAAGTTCCCACAGGCGGGAGAGCGCCCATGAAAAGGGAACCAGCGGAGAATGGTAAAAGACCCGGAGAAATGGACAATAAACCGGGAATGGGAGAAAAACCCGATAATGAAAATAAAAAAGAAATCCAGTAAATGTGTGGGATGTATAGTTGACACAGGAAGAATATTACGGCAGCCTTCTGAAAAAATGAAAGAAATATTTAGAGCAGCTGGCAGGACAATACCCTGTCCGTGAAACAGAAGATGGTATTCATCCGATGGGGAAGCAGCCATTAAGGGGATTTCATAGAGAAAAAAATTAGTAAGATTTACACGGAATGAACTGCAGAGGTTGACAGCAGAAATTCAGATCCTATCGTAAAAAAGGAAACTGCGGTCATTTTCATGACCGCAGCCTATGAAGACATACTTCCGGGAGGTTCCCGCTTTATCAATAACCTACAATGTTTTTTTTCGTTCATCCTCTTCCTGACCTGGATCGTCTCCATGCTTTAATACCCTTGCCATCAGCGCCATAGCATAAAACAGGACGGAAAAGAAGAGGATCGAAAAAGCCACAGCCATCAGTGTATTTTTGGAAGCCCCGGTAAGAGCCAGAATAAAAAACAGGAGAACAAGCCCTGCAAGGAGAAGGACTCCAAGAAGAGCCAGAATACGTTTTAATTTCATTCCTCTGCCAGCGCCTCCCATAATTCGTAAAGTTTTTCCAGTTTTTCACTGATGGAATCCTTTTCTTTGTTCAGCTCCATCAGTCTGGACACATCGGTATAGACTTCTTCCAACGCCAGCAGCTCATTGATCTCGCTGTCTCTTGTTTCTAACTGGTGGATGGCGTCTTCGGTCTTTTTAAGTTCATTCTGACGTTTGCGGATCCTGGCCTGCTCTTCCTTCTGAGCCTTCCAGTCAAGCTTGGCCCCTGTATCTGAAGCAGAAGAGGAGGCAGCGGTACCGGAAGAAGCTCCCGTTCCGGCATCAGCCGGACGGCCTAAAGCTGATTTTGGAGCCTCAGAGCCTCGTCCTGCAAAAAATGCAGCCTCCACATCCTCCTTTTTCTCCAGATAATAATCATAATTGCCAATATAATTTACAAAGGACTGTCCGGTCCT
>URYM01000237.1 GCA_900552095.1 uncultured Blautia sp.
CTACATAGGGCGTCTTATTTCCCCCCAGCCAGTCCAGCGCAATCACAGGGCTCTCTCCGGGCTGCATTTTAGCCGCCTCCCTGGAAAGATAAGCGTGAATATTCAGCCCTTCTTCCTCCGCCCGGCGGCAGCAGGACTCGGGAACCGCATTGGATACAAACCACTCCAGCGCGTCCCCCACCGCCGCAATCCCAGATTCCAGCGCATAAAAGCCCGGAATAATTCCGCTTTTTACAGTTCCCACGATCCCTTTTCCATAATAAGGTTTATCACTGAGCGCCAGCACCACACTGGAAGTTCCCACAACCAGCATCATTTGTCCCTTCTCCAGCACTCCGCTTCCCGGAACTCCCGCATGGGAATCAATAACTGCCGGCGCCACCGCGATCCCCTCCTGCAGGCCCAGCCGGTCTGCCCATTCCCGGGTCAGATATCCGATAGCCTGATCCACCGGACAAACCTCCCCTTTTAATTTTTCTTCTGTAAAATGCTCCAGCCTTTCATCAAAGGCACGATAAAATGCCTCCTCCGGATATCCTCTTTCTTCGCTCCACCAGGCTTTATAACCCGCCATGGAAGCGCTCCTTTTCCGGGAGCCGGTCAGCACTCGGGTCATCCAGTCTCCCGCCTCCACAAGCGCGTCTGCCTCCTGGTAGATTTCCGGATCCTCATCCAGAATCTGCATGGCCTTGGGCAGCAAAAGTTCAGAAGATACTTTCTCATCTATCTTATACTTTTCCCGGTAAGATCCCTCTGCCAGAACCTGATTGATCTTGTCTGCCTCATACTGCGCGGCATGATGTTTCCACAGTTTTGCATATGCGTGGGGACGGCTCTCATACCCTTCTTTCATGCAGAAAGGAACCCCTTCCTGATCCACCGGCATCATCGTGCAGGAGGTAAAATCTATCCCGATCCCTATCACATCTTCTTTTGGCACCTTCCCCTGCTCCATTACACTCCGGATCGTATCCTCCATGGATTCCAGATAATCTCCCGGATGTTCCAGCGCCCAGTTTCTCTCAAGCGCGGTCTTTCCGTCCGGCAGCAGTTCTTCCATCACCTGGTGCGTATAAGGTTTTACCGCATCTGCTATGATTTCTCCGTCTTTGCATCTGGCCAGCACAGCCCTGCAGGAAAGCGTTCCATAATCCAGTCCAATCACATATTTACTGCTCATTCGTTTTTCCTACCTTTCATTTCCCCATATCATGAAATTCTTCTGATTTTCATATTTTTTACTATACCATATTTCCTGGTCTCTTACAATTTTTAATCGTTTCCTCTTTTTTCATATTTACAGAAAAATTGCCTGAAAAGTTCCCTTTTCAGGCAATTCTCAGCTATTCTCACATTCTATTTTACAGCATCATATTCTTCCTGCGTGATAATACCCAAGTCAATATATTTTTCAATATATTCATCAACATTTTCTTCTGTAATTAGAATTGTTTCTATTGTCTCTTCCACACTCTCCTTTTCCCCTGTCAGTAAAGCATATGCCGCATCCAGATTTTTCTTTGCCAGCTCCTGTGTATCCTGCATTACCGTTGCCGTCTGCTGCCCTGCTTTAATACGAAGCAATGCATCCGGGTTGGCATCCACTGCATAGTACTGTGTTTCTTTAAAAGTCGGATCATCTTTTACAACTTCATAGCATGCCTTTGCAAGATCATCCCCTATTGTCAGTACTGCGTCAATCTTTCCGTATGCCTGTACCCAGTCCTCCATGGTCTGCATAAAAGTTGCCTGATCACTCTGGGTACATATTTTTTCTGCTACGATCTCTACATCGGGTCTGGCTTCTACAAAAATTTCTTTGTATGCCTGAAGTCTGCTCTCCGTATGTAAATTCCCGGGATTACAGGACATAATCGCAACCTTAGCATTTTGGGGAACCTTTTCTACTGCAAGTTCCGCAATCACTTTTCCCTGTTCATACGGATCTGCATCAATCCAGGAAGCCCCCTCTATATCGCGGATCCCGGCATTCGTTGTAATCATTTTTACCCCTGCTTCCACTCCGGATTTCACATACGGGGTCTGCGAATCGCTATCATTCGGCTGAACAATAATCGCATCATATCCTGTAGTCACTGCCTGTTCAATAATCTGATTCTCTTTATCACTGTCTGCCTGTGCGTCCTGAATATCAAAAGAAAATTTATCCTTGTAAGTGCTTTCCCAGTATTTCTCAAAGTCTGAAGATAAGCGAGCTGCAAACGTATCCGCCTGATTTCTGCTCACATACAGCACCTTATAGGTATCCTTTTTTGACGTATCTCCTTTTCCTGCCGACTCCTCTTTTGAGCCGCAAGCTGCCATTGATACCGCCATTCCTGCACACAACGCCAGACTAATCCCCTTTTTCCATCCTTTTCTCATTCTGTTTCCTCCTTATATGATTTATTTTTTTGTTCCTTTTCTGTTCTTAAAATAAAGATCCCAGATTACTGCACCACCGATAATCACACCCCGTACCACCTGCTGAAGATACGAATCAATCCCCATCAAGTTCATTACATTATTTAAAAATCCTACAATAAACGCACCAGCTACCGTTCCTACAGCCGATCCAACCCCGCCTGAAAAACTGGTTCCACCTACAATTGTTGCAATCATAGCATCGAACTCGTAGCTTACTCCTCCATTCGGCATCGCACTGTTAACCCGAGAAAGCCAGATAGTCGCTGCAACACCGGTAAGAACTCCATTAATTGCATAGACCTTCATCTTAACTGCCTTTACATTCAGTCCAGAAGCTGTCTCTTATACACATCTCCGAG
>URYM01000238.1 GCA_900552095.1 uncultured Blautia sp.
GTGGGCTCGGAGATGTGTATAAGAGACAGCGGCAGATCGATCCGTCCGCCATAATAGAGCATTCCTTCTTTCAGATACCCCTCATCTCCGGTATGGTAGCCGCGGAGAGGAAGGCCGTTTCGCTCACAGGTGAAAAATGCCTTTTCTGTCAGATCCGGCCGTTTGTAGTAGCCGGTGCTGACGGTATCGCCCAGGATGATGATTTCCCCTTTCGCTCCTTCGGGGGCGGGGGAACCGTCTTCTTTCCAGATCTCAAGGATAGTTCCGGGTTTCGCCCGTCCAACGGGGAGCGGGCTGACTGTGCGGTTCAGTTCTTCTGTCACCAGAACTTCAGATACGGCTACCGTGGATTCTGTGGGGCCGTAGGTGTTCAGGATCAGAGCCTGCGGGAAGCGTTTTTGCAGCTTCTCGGCTGTTTTGTTGGTCAGCGTCTCTCCGCAGAATAGGAATAAGTTCAGTTTCGGAAGGAGATCCGATCCGAAAGAGGCATCTGTCAGACAGATATCTGCAAAGGAGGGGGTAGATACCCAGATCTCTGCGCCGGAGCGCTCCAGATAAGAGAGAAGCTGCCGGTAATCGCCCTGTACATCCTTGGGCAGGCAGAAGAGAGTTCCTCCGCTGGCCAGGCAGGTGTAGAGATCCATGACGGACAGATCAAAGGAAAAGGGAGCCTGATTCAGGAAGACACGCCCTTCCTTGTCTGCAGGAGAAGTTCCCAGAGTTACAGACCAGTCCAGATAATGGTTCAGGCAGTCTGCAGTGATCTGAACCCCTTTTGGGGTTCCGGTACTTCCTGAAGTGAAGATAATGTAGTAAGTGTCATCACCTGAGACTGCGGCTTCTTCGGGAAGAACAGGAAGATCTTCCTTTAAAAGAGCAGTGATTTTATCAAGATCCAGGAGAGCCTTTGTGCGGCAGTCACAGGACAGAGGTTCCGTGGCCAGAACAACGGGAGAATCCATCTGATCCAGGATCATCTGCGTCCGGTTGTCCGGCACGGAAATGTCGATCGGGCAATAGGCGCGTCCGGAGCGGACACAGGCCAGAAAGCAGATCAGCATAAGAGGATTTTTGTGTCCATACACGGCTACCGGAGCGTGATTGCTGCCGCAGAGATCTTCAAGGTGTGCGGCAAGGCGTCCGGATAAGAGATCCAGGTCCTTCCAGGTCAGAGTGTATTCGCCGGAGATGACTGCCGGGCGGTCAGGATGCGAAAGGCTGTGCTGGTGAATACGTTTCAGAATATCCATGTTGCGTGATTCCTTCCTTTAAATATAAAGTAGTATGGCCGGCGTGGAAAACACCGGTGTTAAACGCTATCAATATACGCTTTTTTGGGGGAAAAGGCAAGTGGATTCAGGAAAACTTTAAGAAAATGTAAATAACTTTCCGACATAAGAGAGAAAAGAACAGAAAAAAGAACTGCCGGGAGCGAAAGAAAAAATCTGCTCCTGACAGTTCGGAAAAATCTTTTTAACCGTGCGCCGCCCTTCGCACTGCGCTCACGGACGTTACCTCTACAGTTAACTCGGCCCAGGCACCCTTACGGCACACAGAAGGTTCTGCTTAGTGCTGCTACATTCCTGTCCTGACACGGTTCACAGATTTCTGTTGCGTAAGACCCGGACGTCAGCGCCACTTATAGAGGGCAGCTCCGCAAGCTACAGTTCTCGGTTTGGCATCACCCCTGCTGTAGCGGATTGCAGGTACAGGGCACCGCTATCTCCCCGGCTGCACGGTTTTTTAAGTATAGCGTGTTTGGGGGGATTTGTCAATGGCCAGGTGCGGATTTTCCCCTTGTGAGAGAGGTGGATTTAGGGTATAATAATCACATAACATACAATCCGGGCGGCAGGTCCGCCCGATTCCGCCAGAAGACGGAGAAAAATATAAAAGATGGGATGTGACGATATGAAGAGAATCGGTTTACTTACAAGCGGCGGCGACTGTCAGGCATTGAATGCCACCATGCGGGGAATCGTCAAGGGGCTGGCTTCCAATCTGGATGAACTTGAAGTTTACGGTTTTGAAAATGGTTATAAAGGTCTGATCTACGGAGATTACCGGCTTTTGACCGCCCGGGATTTCTCCGGTATTTTAACCCGGGGCGGCACGATCCTCGGGACTTCCCGGGTGCCCTTTAAGACAATCCGTGAGCCCGATGAGAAAGGGCTTGATAAGGTTGCGGCTATGAAGCAGAATTATTATAAGCTCCGTCTGGACTGTCTGGTAATTCTGGGAGGCAACGGGACACAGAAGACAGCCAATCTTCTGCGGGAAGAGGGACTGAACATTATCCACATGCCGAAAACCATAGATAATGATATCTGGGGAACGGATATGACCTTCGGTTTTTACAGTGCGGTCAATATCGCCACCGATGCCATCGACTGTATCCATACAACGGCGTCTTCCCACAACCGGGTATTTATCGTAGAAGTTATGGGACACAAGGTGGGATGGCTGACCCTGTATGCAGGTATGGCCGGAGGAGCGGATATTATTCTGATTCCGGAGATTCCCTATGATATTAAGAAAGTGGTGGAGGCGATCAATGCCCGCACCAGAAGAGGAAGCGGATTTACGATCCTTGCGGTAGCGGAGGGAGCTATTTCCAAAGAGGATGCGGCGCTTCCAAAGAAAGATCTGAAGAAGAAGATGGAAGAGGACAGAAAAAAATATCCCTCTGTTTCTTATGCGATTGCGGATGCGCTGGAAAAGGAGACCGGCATGGCTGTCTCTTATACACATCTCCGAGCCCACGAGACCGTACTAGATCTCGTA
>URYM01000239.1 GCA_900552095.1 uncultured Blautia sp.
GAGATCTAGTACGGTCTCGTGGGCTCGGAGATGTGTATAAGAGACAGATTCTGGCCACAGATTCCAGCACAGCATAGACAGCTCCGTGATAGGGACTCCAGCTGGACAGATACGGATCAAATCCATACGCCATCATGGTCACCGTATCACATTTTCCTTCCAGAACAGGGAGTTTTGCCACCATAGACTGGGTCTCGGTCAGCTGATATTTTCCTCCGTACGGCATAAATACGCTGCCCGCTCCGATGGAACCGTCAAAGCGCTCCACCAATCCCTTCTGAGAACAGCAGTTCAAATCTTTTAAGGTATCCAGCCACTGTTCTCTCACATCGCCAATCTCAGGACGCACAAAATATTTCTCCGTCTCGCTGGGCATATCGACCGCCACGGAAGTCTCCTGATGCGCTCCGTTGGTATCGAGGAAGGCTCTGGAAATGTTGACGATCTCTTTTCCTCTCCACTCCAGCACCAGCCGGGGCTCCTCTGTCACCACAGCAACCACCGTAGCTTCCAGATTCTCCTCCCGGGCATAGACCATAAAGTCATCCACATCCTGAGGGCCTACCACTACTGCCATACGCTCCTGAGACTCGGAGATGGCAATCTCTGTTCCGTCCAGACCTGCATATTTTTTCGGAACCTTATCCAGATTCACCCGAAGGCCGTCGGCCAGCTCTCCGATCGCCACGGAAACACCGCCCGCACCAAAATCATTACATTTTTTAATCAGGCTGCTCACCTCGGGGCGGCGGAACAGTCTCTGCAGTTTTCTCTCGGTAGGAGCATTTCCCTTCTGCACCTCAGCGCCGCAGACTTCAATAGACGCTTCCGTATGTACTTTAGAAGACCCGGTAGCGCCGCCGATTCCGTCACGTCCGGTGCGCCCGCCCAGAAGAATGATAATATCTCCCGGATCAGAAGTCAGACGCTTAACCGCCTTTCTCGGAGCTGCACCCATAACGGCTCCGATCTCCATCCGTTTTGCCACATAGTCAGGATGATAGATTTCTTTTACATAGCCGGTGGCAAGACCGATCTGGTTTCCGTAGGAACTGTAGCCGTGAGCTGCCTCTGTCACCAGTTTCTTCTGGGGCAGTTTTCCTTTTAATGTATCCTTCACCGATACGGTGGGATCTGCCGCGCCCGTCACCCGCATGGCCTGATAAACATAAGTACGGCCGGAAAGCGGATCCCGGATTGCTCCTCCCAGACAGGTAGCGGCTCCTCCGAAAGGCTCAATCTCGGTGGGATGGTTGTGAGTCTCATTTTTAAAGTTTACCAGCCACTCCTCTTCTTTTCCGTCAATCTCCACCGGAACCACAATGCTGCAGGCATTGATCTCATCCGACTCTTCCTGATCCTGCAGTTTTCCTTCTGCCTTCAGCTTCCGCATGGCCATGAGCGCCAGATCCATCAGGCAGACAAACTTATCTTTTCTTCCTTTAAAAATCTCTTCCCGGTCAGAGAGATACTGGCGGTAAGTTCCCTCGATGGGCGCCTTATAATACCCCTCCTCAAACTCCACATCCTTTAACTCTGTGGAAAAAGTAGTATGGCGGCAGTGATCCGACCAGTACGTATCCAGGACACGGATTTCCGTTACAGACGGATCCCTCTTTTCTTCCTGGGAAAAATATTTCTGGATATGCAGAAAATCCCGGAATGTCATGGCCAGATTCAGGGAATCATACAGCTTTTCCAGTTCTTCTTCCGTCATGGAAGAAAATCCCTCAAAAACCTTTACATCCTCCGGCTCTTCAAACTTCGTCACCAGGGTCTCCGGTTTCCCCGATCCTGTCTCTCTGGAATCCACCGGATTAATACAGTGATTTTTGATCGCCTCAAACTCCTCTCCGGAAATCTTTCCTTCGATCACATAAGTGGTGGCGGAACGGATCACCGGCTCCTCATCCTCTTTTAAAAACTGAATACACTGCACAGCCGAATCTGCTCTCTGATCAAACTGTCCCGGCAGGTACTCTACAGAAAATACCCGCTCTTCCCCGGTTCCGGGAAATTCTTCTTTATATAAAAAGTCAACCGGCGGCTCGGAGAACACACAGGTACAGGCCCGCTCAAATACTTCCTCTGAAATATTTTCCACATCATAGCGGATCAATATGCGCACTCCTGTCACACCGGTAATTCCCAGATAACTTTTGATCTCCTGCTGCAGTTCCTTTGCCTGCACGGCAAATTCCGGCTTCTTTTCCGCATAAACACGTCTAACGTCGCTCATAGGTCTTTCGTCCTTTCTTCTCCAGTTTACTCTTTTCCATACTACAAAAATACCATAAGATATATTATAAGTAAAATTAATATATCTTATGGTATTAATTAGCATTTCTTATTATTTTTCTGCGATCACTTCTACCTCGCAAAGTACATTTTTGGGAAGTGTCTTCACCGCCACACAGGAACGCGCCGGCTTTTCGGTAAAATACCTTCCGTACACCTCGTTAAATGCGGCAAAGTCTCCCATGTCGCTCAGGAAACAGGTCGTCTTGATAACAGCCTCAAAGTCCGTCCCCGCTTCCGCAAGCACTGCCCCCACGTTCTTCATTACCTGCTCCGCCTGAGCCGTAATGTCTCCCTGCACAACCTCTCCGGTAGCCGGGTCCACCGGGATTTGTCCTGAACTGAACAAAAGTTCATTGAACAGGATCGCCTGCGAATAAGGGCCAATAGCTTCCGGAGCATTTTTTGTGTAAATTTTTTTCAGCAATTTCTCCACCTCTTTCTTCGTTTTTACTTGATAACTGCATTATATCAATAACTGTC
>URYM01000240.1 GCA_900552095.1 uncultured Blautia sp.
AAACAAAATAAAATAGAACACCGCAATGGCGATCAGAACAATCCCCAGTCCCAGCAGAATTTTCTTCTTCATACCACCCTCTCCTTTCATTCTCCATCTGTAAATTGCAATTCATACTTCTGCAGATCATAGGCCTGTGCAAAAAATCCCTTCAGAATCGTCTCCGCGTTAGCACGGGCATTTTCCAAAAGCCCGTCCTCAATCGCTTTCTCCTCCGCCGACTTCTTCATCTCCGCCAACGCTTCATTATTTTCCTCCAGGGAGATCTGTCTGAAAATACTTTCATCCTCATGATAAACCTGGAAAGAATCAGTATCAATCTCACTGCTGAGAATCTTTGCCTCCGGAAGTTTTACACGGATTACCTTATCCTTTTCCTCCCACTGGATCTCATTAAAATCAAATCCCGCTTTGATCACCACATCATAACTGTAAATATATTTACTCTGAGTAAAGGGAATTTCCAGTCCGAAGATACTCCGCGCCGCCTCTGTCACATTTACCTCTGTGCAGTACGCCGACTGCGTTGCCAGTTCTCCGATATCTTCAAACCCTATCTTCGTCGTTCTGGATTCCGAAGAAATCACCTTCCCCAGTCCCAGAGCAATAAGCAGCAGAATCCCCAATCCTATCCCCACCGCCAGTATTCTGGGCGTCGCATTTCTGCGAATAAAACTTATTATTTTTTCCTTCCATTCTCCCTTTTCGTTCTTCACAGGCACTTCCCTCCAGATCTTTCTCTCCTGTAATAAAATCCCATGTTTTATGATTATATCACTTTTCGACATTTTTTGATACATGCTTTTTTTATCCGCCGTTTCAGAAATAAAAAACGGTCACTTTTTCCAATGGCGGCCTTGTTTTTTTCTTCTTATTTGTTACAATAATAGTAGCGAGAGGAGGAATACCATGAAACTGGATATGCACTGTCATACAAAAGAAGGCTCGCTCGACGGAAAAGTGCCCGTCGAAAAATATATTGAACTTTTAAAAAGCCAGGGATTCCAGGGAATGCTGATCACAGATCACGATACTTACAATGGGTATCGCCACTGGAAAAACGAGATAAAAGGAAAGAAACATAAAGATTTTCTTGTTTTAAAAGGCATCGAGTACGACACGTTCGGCGGAGGTCATATCCTTGTTATTATGCCGGAAAATGTAAAACTCCGCTGCCTGGAGCTCCGCGGTATGCCCACCCATCTGCTGATCTCTATTGTCCATACCCACGGAGGGATCCTGGGGCCGGCGCATCCCTGCGGAGAAAAATATATGAGCCTCTGCCGCACCCGGGCCTATAAAAAAGATCCTGCTATCGTCAATCTCTTTGACTTTGTGGAATCCTTTAATTCCTGCGAGCCCCGGCAGGCCAACGAGACAGCCCATCGGCTGGCTCAGAAATACGGGAAAGCAGAATTTGGCGGAAGTGATTCCCACAAGGCAAACTGCGTGGGACGGGCTTACACGATCCTTCCCGATGATATTACCTGTGAGTCGGATCTGATCCGGTATATCAAAGAAGGGGGGAAATGTGCCTGCGGCGGCTCCTTATACCGCCACACCACCAAAGATAAAATCGGAAAAGCCAATAAACTTCTGGTTTTCTCCTTTTATTTCTACAACAAACTGGCCGGACTTTTCCGCGCCCGCAAGCGTTATATCAAGCTTCAGCACGAGTATCTGCGCCAGGAGAAAAAACTGTAGCTTTGCATACTGTGCTGCTGCCAAAAGAGAGAACGGATACAGGTCTCAGACTTGCATCCGTTCTCTCTTTTCTATGACAGCCGATCTCTGAAATCTTTATAACCGAATTCTTTAACCAGTTCCCAGCTGCCATCCTCATGCAGAATCCGTATATCCGGAAGCCGCATACCGTTAAAGGTATTCGTCTTTACCATAGTATAAAGCGCCATGTCCTCAAAAACTACCTGGTCTCCAATCTTCAGCGGTTCTGCAAAAGAATAATCTCCCATCACGTCGCCTGCCAGACAGGTCGGACCTCCAAACCGGTACGTAAAGGCCATCTCTCCCGGCGCTCCGGATCCCTTCACCGGCGGACGGTAGGGCATCTCCAGCACATCCGGCATATGGCAGGCTGCCGAAGCATCCAGAATTGCAATCTCCATATCATTGGAAACAATTTCTTCCACCCGGGACACCAGGAAGCCGGCATTTAATACCACCGCCTCTCCCGGTTCCAGATATACCTCCACACCGTACGTTTCCCGAAAATAGCGGACGATTCCGATCAGTCTTTCCCTGTCGTAATCCGACCGGGTGATATGATGGCCTCCGCCCAGATTCAGCCACTTCATCCCTTTAAGATATTTTCCGAACTTCTCCTCAAAAGCCTTTGCCGTCGTCTCCAAGTCATCTGAATTCTGTTCACATAACGTATGAAAATGGAGTCCGTCCAGGAGCGGAAGAAGTTCTTCCTCCATCTGATCAGCTCTGGTCCCCAGCCGGGATCCCGGCGCGCAGGGATCGTAGATCGCATGTCCTTCCTGGGTAGAGCACTGGGGATTTACCCGAAGTCCCACGGATTTTCCCGCTGCTTTCGCGCGTGCGCCAAACAGGCGCAGCTGCGCCGGAGAGTTAAAGCAGATGTGATCTGCATAATTTAAAAGTTCTTCAAATTCATCCCTGCGGTAAGCCGGAGAAAACACATGCGTCTCTTTTCCGAACTCTTCCTTTCCAAGTCTGGCCTCGTACCTGTCTCTTATACACATCTCCGAGCCCACGAGACCGTACTAGATCTCG
>URYM01000241.1 GCA_900552095.1 uncultured Blautia sp.
TAAGAGACAGGTCCTGGTGATCGTCTTAGCCGTCAGGTAAAAAATCTTTTCTGAAAGCCCTTCCCCAAGAGCTCTCACTGCCGGATAAACTGCCGACATCGTCTTCCCAATCCCCGTAGGTGCCTGGATAAACAGCTGTCTGCTCTGCTGAATTGTCCGGTACACTCCCGCCACCAGATCTCTCTGTCCCGGCCGGTAGGGAAACGGGAAATGCAGTTTTTCTATGGAAGCATTTCTCCCCAGCTCCCACTGATACTGAAAATCAGCCCATCGGTGATACTCCTTTAAAAGCCCTTCCATCCACTGCTCCAGTTCCCTCTGCTCATACTCCCGGCGAAAACGTCTGATTTCTTCACTCTCCAGATTCGCATAGGTCATCTGTATCCCCATCCGCTCCTGCTTCTGTTCCATTCCCAGGATGCAGGCATAACACTTTGCCTGTGCCAGATGTACCTCAAAAGGTTCTTTTAAATACTCCACATCGAGATACACACCCTTGATCTCGTCGATCCAGGTCATCTGCCCTTCCGTAAAGATTCCATCCGCCCTTCCCTCCAGCTGGATTGCAAAACGATCATACTCCCGGCGGTAAACCAGACTTTGCTCCGCCCGGTAATCCCCGCCCATTCGTCTCTGGATCTTCCTGTGCAGGCGGCTTCCCTTCTGCATTGCTTCCTTATCTGCAAACCCGTCTCTTCGATTATCCAGATCACCGGAGCGCAGAAGGAACTCTACCAGATTTCTGACAGAAATGCGAAACACTTTGTCCATTTCCACGACTCCCTTCTGCTATTCATCCTACCACAGCCATCCCAAAATAGCCAGAAAAAAAGAACTGCCCCAGGACAGCTCTTTTTCTGTGCTCTTTTTACGCAACTGCAAATTTTTTCAAAGTGTTCTCGAATTCTTTATTTCTGCCGTAAGCCTGTACGGTAAGAATCTTAGTCAGATCCATGCTCAAAATTCCAAGAATGGATTTTGCATCAATTATCACACGATTGTAAAAGATGTCTACATCAAAGTCACATTTCTCAGCAGCCGTAACAAACTCTTTCACATCATCCGTTGCGTTCAGTTTAATCTTACACTCTGACATATGAATCAATCCCTTCTTTTTGTATTTGCTACATTATGTCACTCTAACCTGAATTTGTCAATCTCTTTTCCTATTCCTTACATTATGGGCGATTCCTGTCATTTTTGTGCGAAAATCATAAAAAAAGCACGCTTTTTCTGGTCTGACCACACAGAAGATAGAGGTACTTTCTCCCACGCCTTTAAACTTTGTGAAATTCATCCATATATTCCCTGAAATGCAGGGGCAGATTCTGCCGCTGCAGTTTCCTGTTTTCCCTGCTTTCTACAGAAATACTGGTGCAGAAAGTCTTCCACATCCTCTGAAAATCCTGCTCCCTGTCTGAAACATTCCTGAGTTCTTCCCCTGTAAAACAAAGCCCCGTGTAAAACAGACAGCCTTTCCCCGGCTCATAAGACACTGCCGTTTTCCTTCCTGCATCACAGATCACCCACCGCTCCCTGGGAAGCCGGTCCGAAAAATGAGCCGCCAGAAGCACCAGCAAACTTGCTTTTGGCCGGATCACAGCAAAAAGGATCTTTTTTTCTGTCTCTTTAAACCTCAGAAATCCCTGATAATGATTGTATTCTGTTCCCACCTGCCTTTGCAGGGCTGCAGTCTTCCTCACCCAGAAATTTCCCTGATTTTCCAGAAAATTGCTTCCGGTTCCACCCGGGTGGATGCCGGATGGAATCTTTTTCCCACGCATAGATCCATGAACGCTCAAAAAATCCACAATAGTATGGTAAATTGCCGTCCCCTTCTCCTCACAGTCTGCAAAGGCAGCGTAGCAAAGGCAGCCATACACTCCGCTCCCCAGCCGGTTATACAGCGTCCGCATCACCTTCCCTGCCTTTTCACTGTCCGCCAAAACAGGTATATAACGGCAGAAAAATTCCATCTCTTCCGGTTCCTTTACCACAAGTTCCACCCGGTCATGACCGCAGCGGCTGGCCCAGGCATCATACACCCCGGCAAAAATCCCTTCTATGGAATCTTCACAGATAAAGATCCACCGTTCCATGATTCCTCCTTCCTCCTCAGGACAAAAGTGCAAGGCAGTCGCTTTCCGCCTTTTTTGTTCCTCCGAAATTGCAGTCATCAAAAAGTGACAGCTGACGGTAGGTGAGAGCCGGGTCAACCGGAGATCTCTCCCTGTGATCCAGCAGGTTCCGCAGAATATAATCCTGATCCATGGAAAAATGATACATCATCTTCCCCCGGCAAGTGATAAAATACTGCGCCCGCTTCAGTACCACCCGCATCGCCTTCAGTTCCTCAAACCCCAGACTCCTGTGCTTCCTCGCCCCTACAATCCTCCAGGCAGTCTGCGGCCCGATCCCGGGAACTCGAAGAAGCGTATGATAATCTGCCGTGTTGATCTCCACCGGAAATTCCTCCAGATGCTGCAGTGCCCAGTCGCACTTGGGATCCAGCAGAATATTAAAATTCGGCCTTTTCTCCGTCAGAAGCTCCTCCGCCCGGAACCCGTAAAAGCGCAGAAGCCAGTCTGCCTGATAAAGCCTGTGTTCCCGCAAAAGGGGCGGCCCGTCCGTTGTCGCAGGCAGAAGGCAGTCTTCGTTGACGTTCACAAAAGCAGAATAGAAAACTCTTTTTAACCGGAACTTATCGTAGAGCTGTCTCTTATACACATCTCCGAGCCCACGAGACCGTACTAGATCTCG
>URYM01000242.1 GCA_900552095.1 uncultured Blautia sp.
GCTCGGAGATGTGTATAAGAGACAGGTATTTATGAATTCCAAAGTAAAACAGGCTCAGAAAGAAGGAGCTTCCGTAGCTGATATTTCCGCCGGCCTGGCCTACTCTGTGATTAAAAATGCTCTTTATAAAGTAATCAAAGTCTCCGATGCTTCTGAACTTGGACGACACATCGTAGTACAGGGCGGCACCTTCTACAACGACGCTGTCTTAAGAAGTTTTGAAAAAATTGCCGGCTGTCAGGCTGTCCGCCCGGACATCGCCGGGATCATGGGGGCTTTCGGCGCCGCCCTGATCGCCCGGGAGCGCTTCCATGAAGACAGCGAAACTTCCATGCTTCCTCTGGAAAAGATCAGGAGCCTGAAATACAGTACCGCTATGGCCAACTGTAAAGGCTGTACCAACAACTGCCGGCTTACCATCAACCGCTTCTCCGGCGGCCGCCAGTTTATCAGCGGCAACCGGTGCGAACGGGGAATCGGAAAAGAAAAAAACAAGGAACATATCCCCAATCTTTTTGACTACAAATATAAAAAGATCTTCGGCTATGAACCTCTTTCTCCGGCAGAAGCCGTGCGCGGGCAGGTTGGACTCCCCAGAGTCCTGAATATGTTTGAAAACTACCCGTTCTGGTTCACCTTCTTTACGAAGCTGAAATATCAGGTGGTGTTATCTCCCACCTCCACCAGAAAAATCTACGAGCTGGGCATTGAATCCATCCCCAGTGAATCGGAATGTTATCCGGCCAAGCTGGCCCACGGCCATATCAGCTGGCTGATTAAGCAGGGGGTAAAATTTATCTTCTATCCCTGCATTCCCTACGAGCGGACTGAATTTGAAGATTCCGTTAATCATTACAACTGCCCGATTGTCACTTCCTACGCGGAAAATATTAAAAATAATGTGGATGAACTGAAAGATCCTTCCATCACTTTCCGGAATCCCTTTCTGGCTCTGACCAGCGAAGAGATCATCACCCGGCGTCTGGTCGAGGAATTTTCCTCCCTGCCCGAAGAAGAAGTCCGCCAGGCTGCCCATCTGGCCTGGAAGGAACTGCACCAGGTGCGGGAAGATATCCGGCGCAAAGGGGAGGAAACTCTGGACTATCTGGAAAAAACAGGGCGCAGAGGCATTGTTCTGGCCGGCCGTCCCTACCACATTGATCCGGAGATCCACCACGGCATTCCGGAGCTGATCAACTCTTACGGAGTCGCCGTCCTCACTGAGGATTCCATCTCCCACCTGGCTCCCCTGGAGCGGCCTTTGCGGGTGAATGATCAGTGGATGTACCATACCCGCCTCTACGCGGCCGCCAACTTTGTGAAATTAAAGGACAATCTGGATCTGATCCAGCTAAATTCCTTTGGCTGCGGCCTGGATGCTGTAACTACCGACGAAGTGGCAGAAATCTTAAACGGAAGCGGAAAAATCTATACCTGTCTTAAGATTGATGAAGTAAACAATCTGGGGGCCGCCCGAATCCGGATCCGCTCTCTTCTCGCCGCCCTGCGGGTTCGGGATAAGCAGAAGGAAGAACGTCGGATCCACCCGTCCTCAATTAAAAAAGTAGTCTTTACAAAGGAGATGCGGGAAAATTATACAATCCTCTGTCCGCAGATGTCGCCAATCCACTTTTCTCTGCTGGAACCCGGATTTCGCGCCTGCGGCTATAACCTGGAGATCCTTCCCAACGACAACAAAGCCGCTGTGGATGTGGGATTAAAATATGTCAACAATGACGCCTGCTATCCTTCCCTCATGGTGGTCGGACAGATCATGCAGGCACTCCTGTCCGGAAAATATGATTTAAACCGGGTAGCTGTCATCATGTCCCAGACCGGAGGGGGATGCCGTGCCTCCAATTACATAGGATTTATCCGGCGTGCCCTGAAAAAAGCGAACATGGAGCAGATTCCGGTCATCTCCATCAACTTAAGTGGCCTGGAATCCAACCCCGGCTTCAAGATCACTCCCGATCTGGCCCGCCGGCTTGCCTACGGCGCTGTCTTCGGAGACATCTTTATGAAATGTCTGTACCGGATGCGTCCCTATGAAATCAAAAAGGGCAGCGCCAACCAGCTTCACCGGAAGTGGGAAAGATACTGCATCCGCTTCCTTCAGGAAAAACATCTCTCCCATGTGAAGTTCAAACAGATCTGCCGTACGATTATCCGGGACTTCGACCAGCTTCCCATCCTTGAAAATCTGGTGAAACCACGGGTGGGTATCGTAGGCGAAATTCTGGTAAAATTCCTTCCGGCAGCCAACAACCATCTGGCTGAACTTCTGGAAAAGGAAGGGGCTGAGGCTGTATGCCCCGATCTGATTGATTTTATGAATTACTGTTTTTACAATCAGAACTTCAAGCATAAAAATCTGGGCTTTGCAAAAAAATCTGCTCTTCTGGGCAACGCGGGCATTGCCGCTATTCAGTGGCTCCGCGACGCCGCCTCGAAAGAATTTGAAAAGAGCCGCCACTTTGCACCGCCTGCCCGGATCCAGGATCTTGCCAAAATGGCTTCACCCATTGTATCCACCGGAAATCAGACCGGCGAAGGCTGGTTCCTCACCGGTGAGATGATGGAACTGATCCACAGAGGTACGAACAATATCGTCTGTGTACAGCCTTTCGGCTGCCTTCCCAACCACGTAGTTGGCAAAGGTGTGATCAAATCTATTCGGAACAAATATCCAAAAGCAAATATCGTAGCCATTGATTACGATCCCGGCGCATCCGAAGTAAATCAGCT
>URYM01000243.1 GCA_900552095.1 uncultured Blautia sp.
CATTTTTCTTTGTCTGGTCTTTGCTCCGGATCCGGAGCAGAAGGAAAAGATATGTGTCTTGTTCTTTTGTCAATGAAATTCTTTTATTTTCTATCTGAAACTTTGCATTTCTTCTAAAGGCAGGGGAGCGGCCTGCCTCTGCCGGCAGACCGCTCCCCTGTGTCAGATCCTTCTGTTTTTATTTCCTGTTCTGTCTTTTATTTTGCCGCTTTTCTGCTCTTCTTCACCAGCACTGCAGATACAGTAAGGATACCTGCCGCACCGATCAGCAGGAAGAGGGCGATACCGGTTCCTCCGGTAGCCGGAAGGGTGAATCCCTTATGGTTCTCCACTGCTACCGTAACGGTTCCTTCCGCCTGATCCAGATGTGTTGTGTAATCGCCGGTAGCAGCAGTGATTTCCTGATCATTTACTTTCACAGTAAATTCTCCTGTTGCATGGCCTTCCTGATCTTCTTTTGCAGTAATCTCCACTTTGATCGGATTGGTCAGAAGGGTATACCCAGCGGGAGACTTTGTCTCTTTCAGATAATAAGTTCCCTCATCCAGCTTCTTGTCAAACTGCAGGTGACCCTGCTCATCGGATTCAGCAGTTGCCAGCTCCTGCGTCAGCTCTGCATCTGCATACAGTTTAAATTCTGCTCCGGCAAGCGGCTTCTCTCCGCCATCCTTTGTAAATTTCGTCACGTTGATTCCGAAGCTGTAGACTTTCACTTCATTTCCGTCTGCCTTCGTCGTGGTTCCCGGGCCGTTATTATACTCCAGCTGCACGTTGTTGGTATTTCCTTCCTGTCCAATGACAGCTGCATCGGTTACCTCTGCCCAGTATCTTACTTCCACCTTCTTATTTCCATTGTTCCGGATAAAATCTTTTGTAAAGGCTATGGTCAGATCTGCCTCTTGTCCGGCTGCCTCCTTCTCTTCCAGGCTATAGTTTCCCATTGCCTCCAGAGGCTGGCCGTCTACATACACCTGCACAGACTTGTCCGGCCGGTTTACCACCTTCAATCCATCGCTAGTCACGTCGTAGATCTTGAAGGTAACATCCTTCTCAAAATAGCTGTCCGGATAAACAGGCACGGTTGTTTTGATGGTATAAGGAACCAGATCTCCTACTTTGATGCTTCCGTCATGATCCTGACCTTCCTGTCCCAGTTCCTTTTCAATGTCCACAACCGAGTTCTTGGGCTCTACCTGGATATCATAGACCCACTCCGTTCCTGCTGTATTGTCCTGATCGTAGTTATTCGTAGAGGGAATTGCCACCAGAAAAGCATTTCCATTTACATATCCTGCCGGTGTCTTTGTCTCCCTTACCAAATAGTAACCCAGTTCCAGGTCTGCAAAAGAAATCTCTCCGTTATTTTTTGAAGTGCCGGTCTGATCTGCCTGAATCTGGTTTTTCTCCACCAGCGCTTCCAGCCCCCGGATTTTATTCTCCAGCTGCTGCGTATTATAATTGCCCAGCTCATCCGGAGTAATACCTCCCAGTGCTTCTTTAAAATTGTCATTCACCGCATAGGATGCAAATTCTCCCGGCTGGGTTCCCGGTGTCAGATTCATCACTCTGTAGAGCGAGAACTCTGCCCCGGAAAGCGGATTTTTCGTATTGTCCTGTTTTGTGATGGTCAGCGTACCCGTTGTTCTTGCCTGATCCACAATCGTCTCTGCCCATACCGTCTGCGGTGCGGCTGCCAGCCCGCCGAAAGCGGCTGCTCCGGCCAGCATAACTGCCAGTGTCTTTGCTGCCCATTTTGTTAAATGTTTTCTTTTCATAAGCATTTCCTTTCTTCCTCTTGGATTTGAACATGTATTTTCTCCGACCCTCCCGTTCTGGAAGAGCCGGCCTGTTCCGGTTATTCCTGTTTCTCTTCTTTTTCCTACGGCGTCATTTTCTTTTTCTTCCCCAGCTTCCACAGGGTAAAGAACAGCACCACCATGGCCAGAAGCACGCCCCCTCCAAACAGGAGCGTCCCCGTCCCGCCGGTCAGCGGCAGGCCGAAGTTCTTATTGTTATATACCGTGATATGTACCTCGTCGTTTTTAGTCTCCTGCTCCACCACATAGATGTCGCCCTTCGGATCCTCCGTCTCTGAGGGCTCATACACCGTCCCATCAATGGCTACCTGGATATGGCTTCCTTTCCGCACCAGTTCGATCTTGATGGGATTGGCCAGAAGCTGATAGCCTGTCGGGGATTTTGTCTCCACCAGGTAATACGTTCCGGCTTTCAGATCCGGGATCGTGATCTTTCCTTCTCCATCTGTAACAAAAGGCTTTTCCTGCACCGGATTGTTCAGCTGCTCATCCCGGTAGAGCATGAACTCTGCCCCGGAAAGCAGGGTCTGATTGTGATCTTTCTTCACCAGATACAGATCCAGCATCTTGGGGGTGTACAGGTTCGTGAAGGTAAAGCTGAAGGTTTCCCCGTTTAATTCGCCTTCCTGAACTGCCGGATCCACTTCGGGATGATATTCCGATCCCCATCCGATTTCTTCTACCCGATACGTTCCTTTTTCCAGCCCATCAAAAACAGCCGTTTCATTTCCTCTGATCGAGAAAACTCCGTCTCTGTCTGTCTCATAAGTCATTTCCGATGTTCCCACTTTCACAGAATAAACTGCTTTCGCCACGGGATCGAAGGTTCCGGAAGTCGTTTCTCTGCTCAATCTGAACTGGAAGTTTCCCTCTTCCAAAGGCGCCTCTGTTCCTGTCTGCTCGATCAGCTTTGTTATTTTCAGACT
>URYM01000244.1 GCA_900552095.1 uncultured Blautia sp.
AATTTCGTTCCAGTCTTTTCGTGATGGTTTCAGACGAATTACACTGTATCCTTCTAAGATTTCTCCTGCCAGTTTTTCACAAGCCTCATTCCCTGCCTGGTCATTATCCAGGCACAGGAAAACAGAAGTAATCTGAGGGCGTTCAGAAAGAAAAATCCTCAGTGCCACACTGGAGACTCCACCCAGACTCAGATAGCTGCGTTTTTTCCAATCTTTTGGAAATAACTGGATAAACGAAAGCAGATCAATGGCTGCTTCAAATACAAACAACTGATTATCCGTTCCTCTGTAACTGAATCCATAAGATTTGTCAGAACCTGTTACATCTCCTCGATATTTTATTTCACCAGTTCCCCGGCAGTGTGCATATCTCGGAATACCATCTGCATCTCTGCCGACAAATATAACATTATGATGCTTCTTTTCTTCGTAAATATCACCTCTGTCAATCCAATCTTCCACCAGTGTTTTCTCAATCTCTCTTTTTTCTGTCAGATACTTCATGATTTTTTCATTATCCTCATTTTTCTCCGGTAATCGGAAGTCTTTAGACGGGGCGGGGCAGGACTTCTGCCTGCCTTCGCCTTCTTCCCCAATCAGAATTTTCACTGCTTCCGGGAATGTTGCATAATAAAATTCCATCACAAAGTCTACCGGATAACCGCCCTTACTCTGACTATGCCGATACCATCGGTTTCCGGATATCGTTACACTGTCATGCTTTTTCCAACGGTATTCTCTGCCACTTTTCACCAACTGCTCTCCTTGTGCGTTCAAAAAAGACACAAGGTCGGTTTGGTTTGCTCTTGCAATCTGTTCTTCTGTATACTGCATTTTCATCATTCTTTCCTGTCTGTCCTGTAACAGATTTTTATAAACTTATCTCATTACTTCGTTTTTTCTTCATTTGTCGATTTTTCACTTTTTCTTCCTCAATCAGTTTCTGGTTCTCCGCCAGTCTGCCATGAATAGAAGATTTCTGTTTCGATTCCTGCTCCGGCATTTCTCTTTTTTCTTCTGAAAGCCCGGAAGTACCTGTTTCTGGCATTTCACGATCTCGCCTGGCAATATCAGCACATCTCTGTACCTTTTTCACAAAGGCAAGCTCATCCTGATAGGGCTGATTATCAGCTTTTAATTCTTCAATCATTATACGGAGATCTTCTTTTTCTTTTTTCCATCTGGATTCTGGCAGCCGTCCCTTTTTATCCCGGTATGGTTTTAGTTCACGCTCACATTTACGATAATAATTGATCGCTTTTTTATGCTCCATATAAAACTTTTCCCGTCTTTTCTGGAAAAAGAAGTGGTTGTATTCATCTATCAACGGCTGATTCTGCTTCAATACCTGCATCTTCTTTTCCAAATCTTCCAGGTTTTTCAGTTGTTCTCTCTTTTCACTGATTTCAGCTTTGCTGGCAGAAATAATTCCATTCAGTTCCTGAATTCGTGTTTGTAAATCGTCCATTGTCTCAATGTTGTGTACCTGAAGATAATTGATGGATTTTGCAAACTCCTGTAAGTTTGAAATTTTCTTTCCCCTTCGTTCCATCTCCGCATAAAAATTTGAAAGTTTCGGGCTATTCTGCGTTTTTTTATCATAATAATCTTGCAGACTCTCCAAAAGCGTCGGGTTCTGCTGCCTTCGATCCAGTTCCATTTTCATTTCTTCATAGGCTGTTTTCACCCACTGGATAGATTCTTTTAAGGAAATGAACATCTGATTGAATTGCCGGATCGCCCGATTCAACTCTCCAATGATTGTTTTGATTCCCTTCTTCTCCATTGCTCTGACTTCGTACCCTTCATGAATTGTCGGGATCAGATCAATTCCCTGTTCTTTATAGGAACGATGGTCGATTCTTGCTGCCATATGACACTCCCGAAATTTATCATTCACTTTCTCGGTCCATGCCTTTCTCCATTCCTTTAAAAGTTCAGGATCGTTCCAACCGGTAGTAGAAACAGCATTGAAGACATACTTTCCTTTGGCATCTTTTATCCTGTTTCCTTCTTCGTCTAAAACATATTCCCGTTTCTGTTTATTTCCCCAAATTCCTTCTTCTGTAAAAGGACGAATTGGGGCAAGTACATGAAAATGAGGATTATCCGGTTCATCTCCATCTTTTGATTTTCCCTCATGAACTGCCAGATCCACAATCATGCCACGTGCCACAAATTGTTCCTGGCAAAATTCTCTCGCCAGTTGGATATTCTCCTCTAACGTCAGTTCATTCTGCAATGCAATGTCAAAAGAATAGGCAAGCTGTGCCCGCTTGCCCTTTTCTGCTCTCTCTACCTCGTTCCATAATGTTTCCCTGTCTGATAATCGTTCCGGCACATAATCCGGTTTGAGGATTTCTGTAAACATCACACCGGATTTCCTCGTGTAATCATGGACTTGTCCATAATAATCGTTATACAATTTTTGCCCGGAAATATACGCAGCCGAATTCACCACTGTCTGCCCTTTTCCTCTGGATACCTGCTTTACAGAAAAATGATAAAGTGCCATCAGCTATCATCTCCCTCCGTGGTTTTCTTTACTTCTTCAGCAATCTGCTGTCGTTCCTTTCTTCCTGCCTCCAGATATCTATCCCGGACTGTATCTCTGTTGTATTTAAGAACTTTCATTTCATTCATTACTTTCTGGAAATCCTCCTGCTCAAGATCTTTGGACATAGGAAACGCTTTTTCAAACTCAGCACCTTTAACCACCAATCGGTG
>URYM01000245.1 GCA_900552095.1 uncultured Blautia sp.
GGAGTAAAGATCGAGCACAATGTGGATAAGAGAGACCTCTTCACAGCAGGATTTGGAAATCTGGTAGCTGAGATTCCGGAGGGAAGCGTCAGCGAACTGTCTGTTTCCTATACGGTGATCGGTGAGGTGACAGAAGAAGCTGCCTTCTCCTACGGAGATATGAAGATTTCCATGGAAGAAGCCTTGCATGCATGGGAGGGGACGCTGGAGAAAGTATTTGCCAGCAAGTCTGCACAGAACGGACAGACCAGGGAGGTGCCTTCTGTTAAAGCGGCTTCTGCCGATGCAGTGATCACAGACGGACTGTACCGGACGGAGAAGATCTATGTCTGCAAGAATAAGGTAGCTAAACCGCGGGTATTCATTCCGGTATTCCCCGGAACCAACTGCGAGTATGACAGCAAAAAAGCTTTTGAGCGGGCCGGAGCGGAAGTGGATGTGCAGATCTTCAGGAATCTGACGGCAGAAGACATCACTGCTTCTGTGGAGACTTTTGAGCGGGCGATCCGTCAGGCACAGATCATCATGTTCCCCGGTGGATTTTCCGCGGGTGATGAGCCGGAGGGATCTGCCAAGTTCTTTGCGACAGCTTTCCAGAATGAGAAGATCAAAGAGGCAGTGACAAAACTGCTGCAGGAGAGGGATGGACTTGCTCTCGGTATCTGCAACGGTTTCCAGGCTCTGATCAAACTGGGACTGGTTCCCGGAGGGGAGATTACCGGACAGAAAGAGGATTCCCCCACACTGACCTTCAACACCATTGGACGCCATATTTCCAGAATGGTCTATACAAAGGTAGTCAGCAACAAATCTCCCTGGCTGCAGCAGGCTGAACTGGGCGGTGTGTATGTAAATCCGGCTTCCCACGGAGAGGGGCGCTTTGTGGCAGATGAGGCATGGCTGAAAAAGCTTTTTGCCAACGGCCAGGTGGCGACACAGTATGTGGATCCGGAAGGAAATGCAGACCGGGATGAAGAGTGGAACATCAACGGTTCTTACTGTAACATTGAGGGTATTACAAGTCCGGACGGCCGTGTGTTTGGCAAGATGGCGCACAGTGAGCGGCGCGGAGATTCTGTGGCTGTGAATATTTACGGCGAGCAGGATATGAAAATATTTGAGTCCGGAGTGGCATACTTTAAATAAGAGCGGCTGATAAAGAGGGACAGATATGTCAAAGATCGCAAATGAACCAAAAATCAAAAATAAAGTGATCACCGCTGTGCGGGAACAGCTGGAGCACAGAGCGCTCTGGCTGTATCTCCTGCTGGACGAGGCAGAAAAAAGCGGAATGGATTCCGATGCGTTTGCCAGAAAGGCGGTGAGCCGGTGCGGCCATATACAGGGGAAACGTCTGGTGAAAAAAGGCCGGACCAAAAGTCTGAAGGGGCTGAAAAAGACGCTGTTTACCAAACCGGCTCAGTGGGTGTTTGAGATGGATGTGCTGGAGAGTACGGAAGATAAGCTTTCCCTGGATTTCCATTATTGCCCGCTGGTAAAGGCCTGGCAGAAAGCAGGCTGCTCCGATGAGCAGATTGCCCGATTGTGCGATATTGCCATGTGCGGCGATCATGGGATCGGAAGAATGTATGACAGCTGTCTGGATCTGCCAAAATGTATTGCGAAGGGAGACGAGGTCTGTTCTCTCCGCTATCGCAAAAGAAAAGAGACAAAATAAAGAGTGATTTGGAAAAGAAGCCGGGAGAATCCGCAGAAGGCAGGCGGAGTGACTCCCGGTTTTTTGTTGACAGGGACATGTTCAGACAGGTATACTGAACCAGAGAGGATGAAGAAAATGGAACATGATTTGAAAGTAATTGCCCGGATCAGAAGTCCTTTTCCGGAAAAGTTCGGAATTCCCCGGCAGAGCGGACTGGTAGAGAATCTGCAGGGAAAGATCGTATTTGAGCCCGCGTACCGGAATCCGGATGCCCTGCGGGGGATGGAGGAGTTTTCCCATCTCTGGCTCATCTGGGAATTTTCAGAAAATAAGAGGGAGGGATGGTCGCCCACGGTGCGTCCGCCCCGTCTGGGAGGAAATGTGCGCAGAGGAGTTTTTGCTACCCGCTCACCTTTTCGCCCCAATCCTCTGGGATTATCCTGTGTAAAGATAGAGCGGATTGAATGGGAGAGCAGTGAAGGTCCGGTGATCTGGGTTTCCGGGGCGGATCTGATGGATGGAACTCCTATTTTTGATCTGAAGCCCTATCTGCCTTATGTGGACTGTAAAAAGGATGCTTTGGGAGGATTTTCAGAGGAAGTGAGAGGGTACTGTCTGCAGGTGGAGATACCGGAAGAAATCCGTCCCTGTATTTCCTCCGGGAAATGGCAGGAGATCGGGGAAATACTGGCTCAGGATCCCCGGCCTTCTTATCAGAAAGATCCGGAGCGGATCTACGGGATGAGTTTTGAGCGGTGGGAGATAAGATTTCAGGTGAAAGAGGACCGGCTGACGGTCTGCGGTGTGGAGGAGAGAGCATGAGAATAGAAAAGGCAAAAGAAGAACAGATGGAAGAAATCCTGAACATTTACAGAGAAGCCCGGCAGTTTATGCGGGAGCAGGGGAATCCTGACCAGTGGGGGGAAGAGTATCCCCGCCGGGAGATGCTGGAACAGGATATGAAAAAAGGGGAGCTGTATGTCTGTCTGGAAGCTGTCTCTTATACACATCTGACGCTGCCGACGATCTTACGCGTGTAG
>URYM01000246.1 GCA_900552095.1 uncultured Blautia sp.
TCTACACGCGTAAGATCGTCGGCAGCGTCAGATGTGTATAAGAGACAGGTGAAGAAGCATCTGGAAGATACGGTATCTGTTCCGGCAGGAGACGAGGCTGAGCTTCAGGACATTGATTGCCGGGCAGACTTAAAGCCATTTGTGATTGTGCGTGGAGGCGGCGATCTGGCGACGGGAACAGCGCACCGCCTGCACAGGGAAGGGTGCCGGGTATTGATTTTGGAAACGAAGCGCCCGGCCTGTATCCGAAGACAGGTGTCTTTCTGTGAGGCAGTCTATGAGGGCAGTATGGAAGTAGAAGGCGTGACGGCAGTTCGGATGGATGGAAGCTGGGATCTGGCTCATCAGGGGCTAGAACATACAGAAGGGTTAAAAAAAGAGATGGAGAAGGTCTGGGCAGAAGGCAAGATTCCGGTGCTGGTTGATCCGGCAGGAAGATCCATCGAAAACTTTCATCCAGACGTTCTGGTGGATGCCATTCTGGCAAAGAAGAACCTTGGAACCACGAAGGAGATGGCACCGCTTACCATCGGACTGGGGCCGGGATTTACGGCAGGTCAGGATGTGGATGTGGTGATTGAAACCATGCGGGGAAGTACGCTTGGGAAGATTTACCGGGAAGGAAGCGCGATCCCCAATACGGGAGTGCCGGGGATGGTTGCAGGCTACAGCAAAGAACGGGTGATTCATGCGCCGGGATCGGGGACGTTTCAGCCGGAAAAAGCAATCGGAGACCTGGTAGCAAAAGGCGACGTCCTAGGCTTTCTTATGCCGGATCATATTCCGGTGACAGCATCCATGCCGGGACTTTTACGGGGGATGATCCGGGAAGGCTACCCGGTGACCAAAGGATTGAAGATCATGGATATCGAACCTCGTATAGAGGAGAGAGACCTTTGTTTCCAGATCTCGGATAAGGCGAAGAAAATCGGAGATAGTGTATATCAGGTGATCAAAGAGTATGAAGATTCTAAGACCGAAGGACAGTGTTCTTGCGTTAATTGAATATGAAAAGAGTCATCCCCATATTCTATCCGTTGTGGGAGCGGGCGGGAAGACCACACTGATCTTTCGTCTGGCAGAGGAACTTAAGAAGCAGGGACTTCGTGTTTTGATTGTCACCACGACGAAGATGTATGTGCCGGATCGCTTCTACGTACCTTGGGAGGAAGGAAGGGAACGAAAGACGGAAGAAAAGATCCGGCTTCAGCTTCTTCGAGAGGGAATTGCAGTCACGGGAAGGACAGAAGTAGGGACACATCCAGAGAAGTTCTTGGAAGTTCCAGAAGAATATCAGGGGCGCCTTTCACTGCTGTGTGATGTGCTACTGGTGGAAGCAGACGGATCCCGACAGAAGCCGGTAAAGGTTCCGGCGGAGCATGAGCCAGTGCTGTTCCCTGGAACAGAATTGGTAATCGGCGTGCTGGGGATGAAGAGTGTCGGACAAAGGATCAAAGATGTGGCTCACCGACCAGAAGATGTGGCAGCATTTTTGCAGACGGATGTGGAACATCAGATTACGCGGGAGGATCTGCGGAAAATAGCAGAAAGTCCCCAAGGGTTGAAAAAGGGAGTAAATTGCGCATTTGTGGCAGTTGGAAATGAATATGAATCGGAAGTATTATGAAGCGTTATATGCGTATTTCAAGGAGAATCAGGAAGAGGAACTTCTGTCGCTGACTTACCTGGAAGGAAAACGCGCCGGAGAGAAATATCTGGTGAAAGCATCCGAAACAGGAGAGGAACTTAAGGCAGCAGAAGGAGCAGAAATAGCAGAAATAGAAGGAATAGAAGGAAGCCAAGGAATCCAAGGAGTGATCACAGGAATCAAGGAGACTTCTTGCGGACGGGTATTCGCGGAGCGGATTTGCCGCGCTCCGGTGTGTGTCATCTGCGGAGCCGGGCATGTGGGGCTTGCCATGATCCGTTTGGCGGCGTTTGCTGGATTTGAGGTGATTGTGGTGGAAGATCGGCCGGTATTTGCCGATCAGGCAAGAAGGTCCGGAGCACATCGGGTGATCTGTGATTCTTTTGAACAAGGCCTTGCCAGGATTCCCGGAGGGCGGCAGGTATTCTTTGTGGTGATGACCAGAGGTCACCGCTATGATAAAGACTGCCTGATCGAAATTTTAAAGAAGCCCTACGCATATGCAGGCATGATGGCAAGCCGTGGGCGGGCGGCCAGAATGCGAGAGCATTTGCGGGAGCTGGGCGTGGAAGAAGCGAAGACAGAAGCACTTCACACTCCGATTGGATTGTCGATCCATGCGAAAACACCGGAGGAAATTGCGATTTCCATTCTTGCAGAAATGATAGAAGTGAAGAACCGTGACGGAATCGGTGCGTCTTGTGACCGGGAGATTCTGGAACAGATTGCGAAGAAGGAAGAAAAAGAGCCCTGGGCGCTGGCAACGATTATCAGGAGAGCCGGATCGGCGCCGCGGGATGTGGGAACAAAAATGTTGATAAAAGCGGACGGCATGACAGTGGGCTCCATTGGAGGCGGATGTATGGAGGCGGAAGTCATTCAGGCAGCACGCCTGTTTCTTGGAAAATCAGATGCTGTGAAGATAGTAACGGCAGATATGTCCAGAGCAGATGCAGAGAACGAGGGAATGGTCTGCGGCGGTCAGATAGAGGTACTGTTGCTGTCTCTTATACACATCTCCGAGCCCACGAGACCGTACTAGATCTCGT